>NZ_LATC01000080.1:0-21990 GCF_001414075.1 Mycobacterium sp. UM_11
CCACCGGCAGTGCGCGGACACGGGCCAAGACGGCATCGAGATCGTCGAACACCGCGTCGACGTCTGGATGACCGCTTGGACTCATACCCTCGAACCTAGCGACCCCCACCGACAAAGCGCGTCCGAAAATCGCCACAGATACACACTCGCGCAAAAACTTTGGATACTTCCGGCCCTCAACTGAGATCGTCAACCAAGATATCGTTGACCGTCCGCAGGTCCTCAATTGCCTGGTGCACGAACGAGTCTGCTCGATCCAGATCCTCCGGGGTGCTGTTAGGTCCCAATGACATGCAAAGGTGCGTCGCGGTATGGAAGTCATTGATCTGGGACTGCAGGGCAGCAGTCAACGCCGGGTCCGGCGTGGGCAGATGGGCCTGCAGGCCGATCGTCTGTTCGTCGTGCACCGCCGAACATGCCGACTTCAGGGCGTTGACGTCGTTGGCTTCGATTGCCTCGACCGCCGCCTGCATGAACTTGGTCGTATTCGCCAGGTGCACGTCGGCCTGCGAATACCACTCCGGAACGCCGGGGTAGACCGCGCTCGCCGTGCCGGGTGTCCCCACGGCCACCAGGACGACCGCCAGAACAGAGGCGGCACCCGAGCGCTTTCGAACGTGCCTCGACACGGACTTCAGGCTCCGCGCCGGACAACAGCTTCGCTAGGGCCTTCGGGCCCGTCCTTTCAGGTGAGGACTTAAGACCCTCGCCGTGAACTACAGCGTCTCGTCCAGCTCGCCGAGCCGATCGGTCAGCCGCAGGTTCTCCGAGTAGTCGACCGGGCAGGCGATCACCGAGACGCCGTCATCCGCCAAGGCCGCGCGCAGCGTCGGCAGCAGCTCGTCGGCATGAGAGATCCGATACCCCTTGGCGCCAAAGCTTTCCGCATACTTGACCACATCCGGGTTGCCGAACTTGACGTAGTAGTGCGCGCCGAGCTCGAGGTCCATCTTCCACTCAATCAGGCCGTATCCGCCGTCCTCCCAGATCAGCACGACCAGCGGTATCCGCTCCCGCACGGCGGTCTCGATCTCCTGCGAGTTCATCAGGAACGCACCGTCACCGACGACCGCCAGCACCTTCGACTCCGGGCGCGCCAGCTTGACACCCAGCGCACCCGGCAGCGCAAAACCCATAGTGGACAGGCCATTTGACACCAGGCACGTGTTGCACTCGTACGTCGGATACAGTCGCGCCATCCACATCTTGGTGGCTCCGGTGTCGACGAGGACGACGTCGCTGCGGCCCAGCGCCTCGCGCGTGTCGGCCACCACCCGCGCCGGCGCCAGCGGATAGCGCGAATCCTGTTGCCCGCGAGCGAATTCCTCGGCCAGCAGGCCGTGTCCGGGCACCTCGGGATCGGCCTCGTAGGCGTGGCCGTCCAACCCGTCCCTCAGCGCATCCAACGAGGCGCCGATGTCGCCGATGATGCCGACGTCCACC
The DNA here is from genome assembly GCF_001414075.1 of Mycobacterium sp. UM_11. NCBI lineage: Bacteria > Bacillati > Actinomycetota > Actinomycetes > Mycobacteriales > Mycobacteriaceae > Mycobacterium > Mycobacterium sp. UM_11. The sequence goes on from NZ_LATC01000080.1 coordinate 1,444, forward strand.
GAGTAATGCGCGTCGACCTCGGCCGGAAAACGATGGATGTGGATGATCTTCTTGTCCGCCTGCGGGTTGATCCGCACCGGGTCGAACTCCTGCAGCTCGTAGCCGACGGTGATGACGACGTCGGCGTTGTCAAAGCCGAAGTTGACATAGTCGTGCCGCATGAAGCCCAGCGTCCCGATGCTGTTGGGGTGGTCGTCGGGCATCACGCCCTTGCCGTGGAAGGTGTTGGCCACGGGGATGCCGAATTCCTCAGAGAACCGGACCAGGGCCGCGGTGGCGTTGCCGCGGGCGGCGCCGTGCCCGGCCAGCACCACCGGCCGCTTGGCCTTACGCAGGATGTCGACCGCGCGCTCGACTTGACCGGGCGCGGGCGCATCGGCCCGAACGACGTTGCGCGGCAACGGCGTGAGGTCGTAGTCGGTCTCGTCGGCGTCGATGTGCTCGGGCACGGCGAGATAGACCGCGGCCGGGCGCTCGGTCTCGGAGACCTTGAACGCCTTGCGGAACATCTCCGGGATGGCGCGCGCGGTGGGGACCCCGGCGGCCCACCGGGTGATTGGCGCGAACATCGACACCAGGTCGACGTACTGGTGGGACTCCTTGAACTCGCGGTCGTGGCCCACCTGCGCGGAGATCGCGACCAGCGGGGTGCTGTTGGTGGTGGCGTCGGCCACGCCGAGTTGCATGTTGATCGCGCCGGGTCCCAGCGTGCTCGACACCACCGCCGCCCGCCCGGTGACCCGCCCGTACATCTCGGCCATGAAGGCCGCGGCCTGCTCGTGCCGGGTGAGCACGTAGCGGATGCTCGACGAAGCCAGCGCCTGCACGAAGCGGATGTTCTCCTCCCCCGGCAGGCCGAAGACCACGGAAACACCCTCGTTTTCCAGGCACTTGACCATCAGCTCGGCGGCTTTACTCATCCGGCACCTCCCTTGAGGGAACGATAGTGGCAGGCTGGGTGTTGGACCTTTTACCAACCCCAACGCGAAGGATGTCAGCGTGCCCATCGCCACCATCAACCCGGCTACCGGCGAGACAGTAAAAACCTTCACCCCGGCAACCGACGAAGAAGTCGACGCGGCCATCGCCCGCGCGTACGCCCGGTTCCAGGACTACCGCCATAACACCACCTTTGCCCAGCGGGCGGCGTGGGCAAACGCGACCGCCGACCTATTGGAGAAGGAGGCCGACGACGTCGCCGCGATGATGACCCTGGAAATGGGCAAGACGTTGAAGTCGGCCAAGGCCGAGGCGCTCAAGTGCGCCAAGGGTTTTCGCTACTACGCCGAGAACGCCGAGCAACTGCTGGCCGACGAGCCCGCCGACGCCAAGGCGGTGGGCGCAAAACGGGCCTACACCCGCTACCAACCGCTCGGGGTGGTGCTCGCCATCATGCCGTGGAACTTCCCGCTGTGGCAGGCCGTCCGGTTCGCCGCGCCGGCGCTGATGGCCGGCAACGTCGGCATCCTCAAGCACGCGTCGAACGTGCCGCAGTCCGCGCTCTACCTGGCCGACGTCATCGCCCGCGGCGGCTTCCCGGACGGCTGCTTCCAGACGCTGCTGGTCTCGTCCAGCGCCGTCGAGCGCATCCTGCGCGACCCCCGGGTCGCGGCCGCCACCCTCACCGGCAGCGAGCCGGCGGGCCAGTCGGTCGCGGCCATCGCCGGTGACGAGATCAAGCCCACCGTGCTCGAGCTCGGCGGCAGCGACCCGTTCATCGTGATGCCGTCGGCGAACCTGGACGAGGCTGCCAAGACCGCGGTCACCGCGCGCGTCCAGAACAACGGCCAGTCCTGTATCGCCGCCAAGCGGTTCATCATCCACACCGACATCTACGACGCGTTCGTCGACAAATTCACCGAGAAGATGCAGGCGCTCAAGGTGGGTGACCCGACCGACCCGGACACCGACGTCGGCCCGCTGGCCACCGAGTCGGGCCGCGACGACATCGTCAAGCAGGTCGACGAAGCGGCCGCGGCGGGCGCCACGATCCGCCTCGGCGGCAAGCCCATCGACGGGCCGGGGTGGTTCTACCCGCCGACGGTGGTCACCGACATCACCAAGGACATGGCGCTCTACACCGAAGAGGTCTTCGGGCCCGTCGCGTCGATGTACCGGGCCGAGAGCATCGACGAGGCCATCGAGATCGCCAACGCCACCACGTTCGGGCTGGGGTCCAACGCCTGGACCAACGACGAGGCCGAGCAGCAGCGCTTCATCGACGACATCGAAGCCGGCCAGGTCTTCATCAACGGCATGACGGTGTCCTACCCCGAGCTGGGCTTCGGTGGCGTCAAACGATCCGGCTACGGCCGCGAACTCGCGGGACTGGGCATCCGGGCGTTCGTCAACGCCAAGACCGTCTGGGTCGGCGACATCGATGCCGGTGACGCCGCGGGCGGCAGCAAGGTCGAGTAGCTAGACCGACGCGGCGGCCAGGGCCTTCTCGTCCTCGTCGGCGAAGGTGTCCTCGAGCTGCAGGGGCGAGTAGTCGAGGTCGATCTCTTCCAGCGGCCGCCCGCGGGCGCTGGAGATCGTGCCGAAGCGGCGCATCCCCTTGTCCGCCGCATACTGCATCGACTCGTCCGTCGACAGCCCGAAGGGCATCGGGTCGTAAAGCGCGAAGCCCTCTTCGATGAGCCGCAACCCGAGCGGCATGAGCTCGTTCATCCGCGTCTCGAAGACGCCCCAGTTGGCGTCGTCGGCGGCGACGTGCCGCCGGCAGGTGAAGGTACCCCAGGCCATGTGGCGCCGCTCGTCGTCGCCGATGCGACGCACCAGCTCCTGCATGCCGGGCAGGATGCCGCGTTCCACGCAGATCTTGTGCCAGATGTAGTAGCCGGTCAGTGCCAGCATGCCCTCGACCATGTGGTTGTAGGTGACCGACGCCCGCACCTGGGCCGCCGGAGACGGGTCAAAGGCCAACGCGCTCAAGCACTCTGGGAGCTCCTCATAGAAAATGGTGCGATACGTGGGCACGTCGTCGATGTACTCGTGCAGGTCGTCGGTGACGCCGACGGCGTCGAGCCACATCCGGAACACCTGGACGTGCTTGGCCTCCTCGAACGCGAACTGCGTCAGGTACATCTCGTCGCCCAGCCGGCCCTCGACCCGCATCGCGGACATGAACGGCTGGATGTCCTCGGTCACCGCTTCCTCGCCGGCGATGAACTCGGCGCAGAGCCGGATGGCGTAGTGGCGCTCGTCGTCGCTCAGCTGCTCCCAGTCGGCGCGGTCGCGGGAGAAGTCGATGTCGGCCGGGTTCCAGAACTTGGCGTTGCCGCCGGCGAACAGCCGCAGCGGCAGGCTGTCCCAGTTCAGGCCCCCTCGAACCATCGAGTTCGTGTGTGTGCGTGTCATGAGATCTCCTCGGATTGTTGTGGGCCTGAGTGGACGGACGGGCGCGGTGCCGCCGAGAAGGCGGCCGCCAGCACCCCGACGAGCCGGCGCACGGCCAGCGCCGGTTGCTCCGGCGTGGGTTCGTCGAGCCCGAGAATCGGATCCAATCCGCGCATGTATGGCGCGAGCGCCAGGTGCGGAAAGACCAAGAGCAGCAACGACAACAGCGCGTCGGTGTCCGAATCGGCGCGCAGGTCGCCGCGGACCTGCGCGTCGCGCACCAGCGGCCGCATCACTTCCAGGTAGTGGCGGTGGATGACGTTTTGCACGCTGACGCGCGCCTCGGTGTCGACCTCCAGGGTCGCCGCGGCGTGCAGCGCGCGCTCGTGCGGGTGGTCGGCGAAGTAGGCCACCCACGCGTCGAGCCAGTCGGTGAGGAAGTCGAAGAACGGCCGGCTCGGGTCCAGCTCGCGGATGCGGTCCTCCATGTAGGCCCGGACTCGCTGGCTGGCGATGTCGGCGATGAACGCGTACAGGTCGCGCTTGTCCGCGAAGTATTGGAAGAGGCTGCCCTTGGCGACGCCGGCCCTGCGCGCGATGACGTTGAGGCTGCCGCGGGAGAACCCGTGCGCCCCGAATTCGTTCTCCGCGGCTTCGATGATCGCCGCGCGACGAGCGGGGTCGACCCGCGCCCAAGTCACCGTTGGCAATGCGGCCCCCTAACCTCGATGACCACTGGTCATATTACGGTGAGCTGCGTCACAGTCAAGAGGTTGTTACCCAGTGTGCGGCGGGCCGCACGCTCGACCCGCGAATCAGGGCCGCATTTGGTACGCGCCGTTGAGGGGAAGGATGTACTCCTTCCAGATCTGGGCGTAGCGCGCCGGGTCGTGGGCGGGGCGGCGGATCATCCGCGTCGCGAAGCGGGCCTGGTCGTCCGTCGTCGTGGGCTTGTCGCTCAGCTCCACGGCGTAGCCGTTGAAGTCGCGCACCAGCACGGCGAAGATCGCGTCGATCAACGCCTCGTCGACGTCCGAGAGCGCGGCCTCCTCGAGGATCAGCTGCGCGTAGGGCACCGTCGCGAACAACTGGCCGACCGCGAACGCGAAGTCGACGTCCTTCTGCTGGGCGGCGTCAGGGGTGGCGCTGGCCAGCATGTCGGCGAGGACGTCGATCTGCTGGCGCAGCAGCGCGACATTGGGTAGATGGGCGAAGGCGTCGAACGGCGCGCGCCAGTCGTGGAAGCGCACCTTGCCCAGCCCGCCGGTCGGCCCCTGCGCGAACAGGAACGCGTCATCGGCCGCGTCATCGCGGCGGCCGATCAAAGGCAGGTCGCCACTCGGGGCGAACAGGAAGTTGGGCATGAACTTCGCCAGCAGCCCGATGTTGATGTGTACGGTGCCCTCAAGCCTTGGCAGCAAACCGATTTCGCGGGTGACGGCCTCGAAGAAGGTGTCCTTCTCCACACCCTTGGCGGCGATCACGTCCCACAGCGCGATGACGACCCGCTCGCCCTCGCTGGTGACCTTCGCCTTGGTGAGCGGGCTGTACAGCAGGTAGCGGCGGTCGTCGGCCGACGCGCTGCGCATGTAGTCACACGCCCGGGTGCACACCAACCGCATCGCGACCAGCCGCAGGTAGGCGTCGGTGAGCAGCCGCCGCACGTGGCTGAAGTCGGTGACGACGGTGCCGTACAGCACCCGGTTGGAGGCGTGGGTGACCGCCTCGTACATGGCGTGGGTGCACATGCCGACGGCGCCCCAGCCCAGGTTGTACTTGCAGACGTTGACGGTGTTCAGCGCGGCGTGGAACGCCTCGGGACCGCGGTGCAGAATGTCGGCCTCGGTGACCGGGTAGTCGCGCAGCGCGTAGTTGGCCACGAAGTTCTGCGAGTTCACCACGTTCTTGATGAGCTCGTACCGGTCGTGCTGCGAGTCGGCGGCGAAGAAGACGTATTCGTCGGTGCCGGCGATCTTGCCGAACGTCGACACCATCCGCGCGACGTTGGCGTTGCCGATGTAGTACTTCTCGCCGCTCGCCGTCCAGCCGTGTTCGGACGGCGTCAGGATCATGTCGGTCTGGTAGACGTCGGCGCCGTGGGTCTGCTCCGACAGCCCGAATGCGAACACCTCGCCGGCCTCCAGCTCCGCGGCGGCCTTGCGCTTCGCCTCCTCGTTGGGGCTCATCCAGATCGGGCCCAGGCCCAGCGCGGTGACCTGGAAGGGATACCAGTAGCTCAGCCCGTAGAAGCCCACGATCTCGGCGAACTCGCTGATTCGGTAGGTGTCCCAGCGACAATCGTCCGCGCCGTACTCGGACGGCGTCAGCAGGGACGCGAAGATGCGCTCGCGTCCGATGTGGTCCAGAAATTCCGAGTACCAGACCCGGTTGTGGTCGTCCTCCTTCAGCCGCGCCTTGCCGCGCGACTCGAAGAAGTCCACCGTCGCGGCCATGATCTCCCCCGAGCGGCGATCCGGGTAGCGGCGTTGCAAGTGGTTGGGATTGAGCAACATGGCGTGGACGGTACTGCACCGGCGCCGCCGCCGGAACGCACCGGACAAAACTGTCCGGCCCTGTTGTGCGACCACCGAGTCGACCTAGCATCAGTCACGTGTCAGAACTCAATACCGCCCGCGGCCCCATCGATACCGCCGACCTCGGCGTGACGCTCATGCACGAGCACGTGTTCATCATGACCACCGAGATCGCCCAGAACTACCCCGAAGCGTGGGGTGACGAGGACCGGCGGGTGGCCGACGCCATCGATCGGCTCAACGAGCTGAAGTCCCGCGGCGTGGACACCATCGTCGACCTCACGGTGATCGGGCTCGGCCGCTACATCCCGCGCATCGCGCGTGTCGCGGCGGCCACCGAGCTGAATATCGTTGTGGCGACCGGTCTTTACACGTACAACGATGTGCCGTTCTGTTTCCACTACCTGGGCCCCGGGGCACCGCTCGACGGCCCCGAGATCATGACCGACATGTTCGTCCGCGACATCGAGGAGGGCATCGCCGACACCGGCGTCAAGGCCGGGATACTCAAATGCGCCACCGACGAGCCCGGCGTCACGCCCGGCGTCGAGCGGGTGCTGCGCGCCGTCGCGCAGGCGCACAAGCGCACCGGGGTGCCGATCTCCACCCACACCCACGCGGGGCTGCGGCGCGGGCTCGAGCAGCAACGCATCTTCGAAGAGGAGGGCGTCGACCTGAGCCGCGTGGTCATCGGCCATTCCGGCGACACCACCGACCTCGGCTACCTCGAGGAACTCATCGCCGCCGGCTCCTACATCGGGATGGACCGATTCGGCATCGACGTGTACCTGCCGTTCGAGGACCGGGTCAACACCGTGGCGCAGATGTGCGAGCGTGGGCATGCCGACAAGATGGTGCTGTCCCACGACGCGAACTGCTACTTCGATGCGATACCCGAGGACCTGCTGGCGGTGGCCGCGCCGAATTGGCATTACCTGCACATCCACAACGACGTCATCCCCGCGCTCAAGGAGCGCGGCGTCACCGACGAGCAGCTAAAGACCATGCTCGTCGACAACCCCCGCCGCATCTTCGAGCGGCAGGGCGCATATGAGTGAGCCGATCCCGCCGATCGGCACCCAGATCGCGGCGCTGGCCGCACTCGCGCCCGACGAACCCGCCGTCACCTGCGACGGGCTGACCCTTACCCGCGCCGAACTCGACGCCTCGACGAACCGGCTGGCGCGCGCCTACGCCGAGCGGGGCGTCGGGGTCGGCGACTACGTGACGATCGTGCTGCCCAACTCCGTCGAGTGGATCCAGGCGGCGGTGGCGTGCTGGAAGCTGGGCGCGGTGCCCCAGCCGCTGTCGGCGCGGCTGCCGGACGCCGAGCTGGCCGGCCTGCTCGAGTTGCGGCCGTCCGCCCTGCTGGTGGGCCGCGAAAGCCCCGAAATGCCCAGCGTGCCAGTGGGTTTCATGCCCGGCCCGGAATACTCCGACGCCGCGCTGCCGGAGGCGGTCTCGCCCGTGTGGAAGGCGATGGGGTCCGGCGGCAGCACCGGCCGCCCGAAGCTGATCGAATCAGCGGGCGACACCCGGATACCGGCCGCCATCGGCTATCCGCTGGGCGCGCAAGAGGGCGACACGACCCTGGTGCCGATCCCGTTGTCCCACAACACCGGCTTCACCACCGCGACCATCGCGCTGCTGATGCGGCATCACCTCGTCGTGATGAGCCGCTTCGACCCGGGGCAGTTCCTGCGGCTGATCACCGACCATCGCGTCACGTTCCTGACGACGGTACCGACGATCATGCAGCGGACGCTGCCGGTCTACCACGCCGACCCCGGCTCCTACGACCTCTCGTCGATCCGCCGGTTCTGGCACATGGGGGCGCCGTGCCCACCGGCGATCAAACAGGCCTGGATCGACCTGCTGGGGCCCGAGGCCGTCTGGGAACTGTACGGCGGCACCGAATTACAGGCGCTCACCTTCATCTCCGGCGACCAGTGGCTGAGCCATCGCGGCTCGGTCGGCGTGGTGGTAGCCGGGGAGATGCGGGTGCTCGACGACGACGGCAACCCGTGTCCGCCCGGCGTGGTCGGCGAGATCTACATGCGGCCCGGCCCGGGCAGCGGGCCCACCTACCGCTACGTCGGCGCCACGGCCAAGTCCCGCGACGGCTGGGATTCCCTTGGCGATCTTGGCCATTTCGACGCCGACGGCTTCCTGTATCTGTCGGACCGCCGGGTGGACATGTTCACCGTGGGCGGGCGCAACGTCTACCCCGCCGAGATCGAGAACGCGTTGTCCGCGCACCCCGACGTGCTGTCCTGCCTCGTGGTCGGCGTGCCCGACCCGAACTCCGGCGACCTCGGCCAGGTGCCCTACGCGCTGGTGCACACGGCCGACGGCGCCGCGCTGGACGCCGCGGGCGTGCGGGAGTTCCTGCGCGAACGCATCGCGGGATACAAGGTGCCGGCGTTCGTCGAATTCGTCGACGCCCCGTTGCGCGACGACGCCGGCAAGGCCCGGCGGTCGGCGGTGCGCGCCGAGATCATGGCGCGCCTGCAGGCCACCGAGCCGGCCTGACCCCAACGCACCAAGAATCTTCCAAGCCCGCGGCCCCATCATCGGGCCATGCAGATCGAACCCCTGAGCACGGAGCTGATCGAACGCTATCTGCAATCGCGTCAGTTGCGATTCTTCCGCAGCGACGACGGCGAGGAGTTCATGATGCTGCCCAGCTACGAGCGCGGCAAGCTGCACGTGAACCTGCGGATCAACGGTTTGCGGCGCGACGTCTTCGAGATCTCGGTCAGCCCCGCCGGCTACTACCCCGCCACCGAGCGGCCGCGGCTGATGGAGCTGGTGAACGACTGGAATCGCGAAACCCATTGGCCCAAGGCGTTTGTGCGCGAGACGGCCCGGCCCAGCCAGGTCAGCGTCGTCGGCGAGAACGCCTACCTGCTGTCCGACGGCATCCACGTCGAGGCGCTGGGCGGCCTCATCCGGTCCACCGTCGAGTACGGGGCCGACCTGTTCGAGAAGATCGACCGGGCCGTCTGCCTGCCGTCCGCGGACACGCTGGAAGAGTGGATGGACCGCACCGGCTAGGGCGCGATCGCGTCCGCCTCGGCGTCCACGGCGCCGCGGCTCTCGGCCGGCGCCTCGCGTTTCTCCCAGCGCCGCAACGCTTCCCGGCAGGGCGACTCGACCAGGCCGTAGCTGACGGCGGCGATCGCCCACCCGAAGATCAGGGTCAGCGCCAGCACCGCGGGCATCCGGCCGGTGAACGCGAACGTGCCGAGCACCGGGAACACCATGGCCAGCGCGGCCAGGTGCCACACGAACAGGCCATAGGACCACCGCCCCAGCGTCACCATGAGGGTGCTGCCCAGCAGCCGATGCGAAGTGTCGACGCGGTCCAGCACCAGGGGGGCGACCAGCGCGAACGCCACCAGCGAGCCCGCCGCCGTCTTGACCGCGAACTGCGTTGCGGTGCCGGGGATCAGGCCCTCCGGGCCGGCCAGGGGGGAGGCCGCCAGCAGGTAGGCCAGCAGGGCGACGACGGCCATCGACACCCGCCGGCGGGCCCACCGGTGCGGTGTGCCGACCGGGCTGTGCACCCATTCCGCCAGCAGCATGCCCGCGGCGAACCAGGAGAAGAACGCGGGCGGCCAGTTGAGCGGGTTGGTGCCCGACCCGGAATGGATGGGCACCCAGCCCCACAACCAGCTCAGCGCCCCCAGCCCGGCGATCGCCGGCACCCGCGCACCGACCGGCAGGCGCCGCGCCAGCAACGCCAGGACCGGCAGGGCCAGGTAGAAGCTGACCTCGACGGAAAGGCTCCACATCTGGGTCAGCCCGCCGGTCAGGGTGAGGGGCACGTAGATCTGGGTGAGGGTCAGGTTGGCCAACCACACCGTCGGGCTGGCGCGATCCGCGTCGGGCAGCAGCGACAGGATGACCACCACCGCCACCAGATAGGCCGGCATGATGCGCACCACCCGGGACCGCAAGTAGTGGCCCGTGCGGGGCCGCGCTGCCAGGCCTCGTGCGGCCGCGGCGTGGCCGCGCCACAACAGGAAACCGGACAGCGCGAAGAACACCGCGACCGCGAGGTCGAAGCGGCCGAAGAGCCTCCCGGTGACCCCGCTGGAGTGCCCGGTCTGGAACGCGACGTGGGTGACAACCACGCCCATGGCCGCGCAGGCGCGCATCCCCTCCACCGCGGGCAGGAAGCTGCGGGTCCCGCCCGCCCGCTGGCCATCCGTCACCCCCACAGTCTGCATCTGATGCGTTTGCGAACGAATGGGTACACCCGAAGCACCCGCGGGGCGGCGGCAACAGGTTCGTAAGCCGGGGCCTTACGTTCTGCTGTTAGGGTCAAACGGGTTTGCGGCTGACGACGCACGAGAGCACTAGGAGGGCACGGCCACGTGAACCGAGCAGTCATGTTGCGGTTCGCCGCATGCGGGATCATCGGACTCGGAGCCGCCCTGCTGATCGCCGCGCTGCTGTTGTCGACATACACCACCAGCAGGATCACCAAGATCCCGCTGAACCTCGACACCACGCTGGTCAGCGACGGCACCGGAACCGCCCTCGACTCCGCGTCGCTGTCGACCGATCACGTCGTCGTCAACCAGAACGTGCCGCTGGTGTCCCAGCAGCAGGTCAGCGTCGAGTCCCCCGCGAACGCCGACGTGGTCACGCTGCAGGTCGGAAGCTCGGTGCGGCGCACCGACAAGCAGAAGGACAGCGGCCTGCTGCTCGCGATCGTCGACACCGTGACGCTCAACCGCAAGACGGCGATGGCCGTCTCCGACGACACCCACGCCGGCGGCTCGGTCCAGAAGCCGCGCGCCTTCAACGACGAGAACCCGCCCACCGCGATGCCGCTGCGGCACGACGGCCTGGCCTACCGGTTCCCGTTCCACACCGAGAAGAAGACGTACCCCTACTTCGACCCGATCGCGCAGAAGCCCTTCGACGTCAACTACGACAGCCAAGAGGACGTCAACGGACTGACGACCTACAAGTTCACCCAGAACATCGGCTACAACGCCGACGGCAAGCTGGTGGCCCCCGTGGCGTACCCGTCGCTGCTGGCCGGCAACGAGGACGCCAAGCAGACCACGTCCGCGTCGATGTGGGGCGTCCAGGGCGGTGACCCGAACGAGCAGATCACCATGACCCGCTACTACGCGGCGCAGCGCACGTTCTGGGTGGACCCCGTGTCCGGCACCATCGTCAAGCAGACCGAACACGCCAACCACTACTTCGCCCGCGATCCGCTCAAGCCGGAGCTGACGCTGGCCGACTACAAGGTCACCTCCAACCAGGACACTGTCGAGTCGCAGGTGAACGCCGCCCGCGACGAACGCGACCGGCTGTCGCTGTGGTCGCGGGTACTGCCGATCACCTTCACCGCGGTCGGCCTGATCGCCCTCGTCGGCGGCGGCCTGCTCGCCTCGTTCAGCCTGCGCACCGAGAGCGCGCTGACCGACCCCGGCCTGGACCGCGGTGATCAGGACTTCTTCGGCCGCAGCGGGCTCGAGGAGCCGGTGCCCGGCGCCGAGGCCGAGACCGAAAAGCTGCCCACCCAGCGCCCCGCTTCGCGCGATGATCCCGAGGCGCCCACGCTGGGAGCCGACGAGCCGCCCGATGCGGGTCCGCCGGCCGAGCCCACCGGCCCACCCGAACGGGAGTAGCCCGCCGCGTGCGCTGGACCCGGCCCGGTTACGCGTTGGTCCTGGCGCTGCTGGTGGTCGGGCCGCTGCTCAAGCCCGGTTACCTGCTGCTGCGCGACGCCGTTTCCACGCCGCGCTCGTACTTCTCCGACACCGCGCTGGGGTTGACGGCGGCGCCGCGGGCCACGCCGCAGGACTTCGCGGTGGCGCTCGCCTCGCACGTGCTGGACGGCGGAGTGGTGGTCAAGGCGCTGCTCGTGCTGGGCCTGTGGCTCGCGGGGTGGGGTGCGGCCCGGCTGGTCGCGACGGCGCTTCCCGACGCGGGCGCGCCCGGGGAGCTCGTCGCCAGCACCCTGGCGATCTGGAACCCCTACGTCGCCGAGCGGCTGCTGCAGGGTCACTGGAGCCTGCTGCTCGGCTACGGCTGCCTGCCGTGGGTCGCGGCGGCGATGTTGCGGCTGCGGGCGTCGTCGTCCTCGTTCTTCGGGCTGGTGTTCTGGATCGCGCTGGCCGGGCTGACGCCGACCGGTCTGCTGCTCGCCGCGACCGTCGGGCTGGTGTGCGTGGCCGCCCCGGGGTCGGGCCGGTCCCGGCCGCTGTGCGCCGCGGCGGCGTCGGCCGCCGCGCTGGTGGCCGCGCTGCCGTGGCTCACCGCGTCGGCCCTCGGCGCGTCGCTGGCCTCCCACACGGCGGCGAACACGCTCGGGGTGACGGCGTTCGCGCCGCGCGCGGAGGCGGGTCTGGGCACGCTGGGCACCTTGGCCAGCCTCGGTGGCATCTGGAACGGCGAGGCCGTGCCGATCTCGCGGACCACGTCGTTCGCGGTGGCGTCGGCCGTCGTGCTGCTGGGCGTGGTGGCGGCCGGGCTGCCGACCGCGGTGCGCCGCGCGGCGGTGCGACCGCTGCTGGTGTTGGCGGCGGCGGCCGTGCTGGTGCCGGCCGCGCTGGCGACCGGCCCGGGTTTGCACCTGCTGGGCGCGTTGGTCAACGCCACACCGGCGTTCGGGGTGTTGCGGGACGGGCAGAAGTGGGTGGCGCTGGCCGCGCCGGGCTACGCGCTGGCGGGGGCGGGCGCGGTGGTGACGCTGCGCCGGTGGGTGTGGCCGGCTGTCGTGGCGCCGGTGTGCTGCCTCGCCCTGGTCGTCGCGCTGCCGGACCTGGCCTGGGGCGGGTGGGGCCAGCTGTCGCCGGTGCGGTATCCGAGCGGGTGGGCCGCGGTGGCCGCCGCGATCAACGAGCGGCCGGGACCGGTGGCGGTGTTGCCGGCCGGCACCATGCGGCTCTACACCTGGTCGGGCCGCGCGCCGGTGTTGGACCCGCTGCCGCGCTGGGTGCGCGCCGACGTGCTGAGCACCGGCGACCTGGTGATCTCGGGGACCGTCATCCCGGGCGAGGGCAATCGCGCCCGCGCGGTGCAGCAGTTGCTGCTGGCCGGGCCGGACCCGGCCGCCCTGGCCCCGGCCGGGGTGGCGTGGCTGGTCGTGGAGTCGGACTCCGCCGGCGACATGGGGGCGTCGGCCCGCACCCTCGCCGCGCTCACGCCGGTCTACCGCGACGACGGGCTCGCGCTCTATCGCATCGGCGGTGAGGCGGCCACGGTGTCCGCCGGCGCCCGGACGGCGACGCTGGTCGCGCATCTGGCGTGGCTGGCCGCGCTGCTGGCGGGCGGTGCCGGCGCGGCGGTCGGCGCGTGGCGGCGCCGGTCAGCCCCGGCCGCTGACTAGGCCGCTCACCGGGTGGCCCGCCCGCACCGCCTCGAGGACCGTGCGCATCGCGTCGGCGCTTTGCCGCCACGAGAATTCTCCGCTGCGGGTGTGCGCCTTGGCGCCGAGTTGGTCGCGCAGCACCGGGTCGGACAGCAGCTCCTCGAGGCGATCCACCAGCTCGGCGTGGGTGTCGACCAAGATGCCGGTCACCTCGTCGACGATCGAGTCGGACAGGCCGCCCGAGGAGCGGTAGCCGATGGTCGGCACCCGGTGCTGGGCCGCCTCGACGACCGCCAGGCCCCAGCCCTCCTTGCGCGAGGGCAGCAGCTGCACCCAAGAGCTTTGCAGCACATGGTGTTTGGTCACGTCGTCGACGTGGCCGTGGAACGTCACCGCGTCGGAGATGCCGAGCTGGCGGACGTGGTCCACCAGCCGCTGGCGCCACCAGCCGTCGCCGACGATGTCGAGGTGCAGACCCGGGATGCGCGGCCGCAGCTGCGCGACGGCCTCCAGCGCGTCCTCGATCTGCTTGTGCGGCACCAGCCGCGACAGCACCACCACCCGCGGCGTGGCGGCGCGCGGGCCGGACAGCGATCGCGCCGGCGCCTCGTCGAGGCCGTTGCGCACCACCGCGATTCGCGCGTTGTCGACGCCGAGGGTCACCAGGTCGCGCGCCGACGGCAGCGACACCGTGACGTACTGGTTGCGCCGGTTCAGCCGCGGCGACAGCGTCGACTCGACGAACCAGCCGAGCCGGCCGAGCACCGGCCCGGCCACCGGCCACTGCTCGCGGTGGCAGTGGTGCACCAGCACCACCACCCGCCGGCCGTACACCAGCCGGGCGAGGAACGGCAGGCCGTTCTGGGTGTCGACGACGACGTCGGGCCGCACCCGACGCAGCGGTCCGAGCCCCAGCCGCGCCGCGGCCATCGCGAGCAGGGCCCAGACGTAGACGGAGTAGCGGCCGCCGGCGCGGTCGATGCGGACGCCGTCGACCACCTCACGACGGGGCGCGCCCGGGTATCGGGCGGTGCGCAGCGTGACGACGATGCCCGACGCGGCCAGCTGCGCGCCGATGCGCTGCAAGTAGGCCTCGCTGCCGCCGCCCTGGGGATGGCCGGTATCGCGCCAGCACAGCAGGAGCACGGAGCGCAGATCGGACATCACTGGTCAGCCTAGCTTGCGGGTGAGTGTGGCCTCGGGGCTGCGTAGGGTTGGCCGGTGGCCGCGACCCGGCATCCGACCCAAGTCTTCGCTCGGCGGGCGACCCTGGCCCGCGCCCTGCGACTGCTCTCCGAATTCCGCTTCGAGCAGTCGGACCCGGCCCGGTTCTACGGGGCGCTGGCGGCCGACACCGCCGCGATGGTGAGCGACCTGTGGCTGGGCGCGCGCGGCGAGCCGCCGGCGGGCCGCATCCTGCTCGACGTCGGCGGCGGGCCCGGCTACTTCTCGGCCGCCTTCGCCGACGCCGGGATCCGCTATGTCGGCGTCGAACCCGACCCGAGCGAGATGCACGCGGCCGGCCCGCCGACCGCCGGGGGCCCCGGGAACTTCGTACGCGCCTCGGGCATGGCGCTGCCGTTCGCCGACGACTCGGTGGACATCTGCCTGTCGTCCAACGTCGCCGAGCACGTACCTCGGCCGTGGCAGCTCGGCGCCGAGATGCTGCGGGTGACCAAGCCCGGCGGCCTGGCCATGCTCTCCTACACCGTCTGGTTGGGCCCGTTCGGCGGGCACGAGATGGGCCTGACCCACTACCTCGGCGGCGCCCGCGCCGCCGCCCGGTACGCCCGCAAACACGGGCACCCGGCCAAAAACAACTACGGGTCGTCGTTGTTCGCCGTGTCCGCGGCCGACGGCCTGACGTGGGCCGCGAGCACCGGGGCGGCGGTGGCCGCATTTCCCCGCTACCACCCCCGATGGGCGTGGTGGCTGACGCGCGTGCCGGTGCTGCGCGAGTTCGGGGTGAGCAATCTGGTGCTGGTCCTGCAACCCCAATAGTGAAACGTGTTCTCGTTTCGCGTCGGCTTGGGTAGGGTGGCGCGCATGACCGAGGTTAAGACCGAATACGACAAGCTTTTCATCGGCGGCAAGTGGACCGAGCCGTCGACCGACGAGGTGATCGAGGTGCGCTGCCCGGCCACCGGCGAGTACGTCGGCAAGGTGCCGCTGGCGGCGGCCGCCGACGTCGACGCCGCCGTCGCCGCGGCCCGCGCCGCCTTCGACAACGGCCCCTGGCCCACCACCCCGCCCAAGGAGCGGGCGGCCGTGATCGCCAACGCGCTCAAGTTGATGGAGGAGCGCAAGGACACGTTCACCCAGCTGCTCGCGGCCGAGACCGGCCAGCCGCCCACCGGCATCGAAACGATGCACTGGATGAGCTCGATCGGGGCGCTGAACTTCTTCGCCGGCCCCGCGGTCGACCAGGTCAAGTGGAAAGAGATTCGCACCGGCGGGTACGGGCAGAGCATCGTGCACCGCGAGCCCATCGGCGTGGTGGGGGCGATTGTCGCGTGGAACGTGCCGCTGTTCCTGGCCGTCAACAAGCTGGGCCCGGCGCTGCTGGCCGGCTGCACGGTGGTGCTCAAACCGGCCGCCGAAACCCCGCTGTCCGCAAACGCATTGGCGGAGGCCTTCGCCGAGGCCGGCCTGCCGGAGGGCGTGCTGTCGGTGGTGCCCGGCGGGATCGAGACCGGGCAGGCGCTGACCTCCAACCCGAACGTCGACCTGTTCTCCTTCACCGGGAGCTCGGCCGTCGGCAAGGAGATCGGCCGCCGCGCCGCGGAGATGCTCAAGCCGTGCACCCTGGAGCTGGGCGGGAAGTCGGCGGCCATCGTGCTCGACGACGTCGACCTGCCCTCCGCCATCCCGATGCTGGTGTTCTCCGGGATCATGAACACCGGTCAGGCCTGCGTGGCGCAGACCCGTATCCTGGCCCCGCGCTCGCGCTACGACGAGATCGTGGACGCGGTAAGCGCTTTCGTGCAGGCGCTGCCGGTGGGCCTGCCGTCCGACCCGGCCGCCCAGGTCGGTTCGCTGATCTCGGAGAAGCAGCGCGCCCGGGTCGAGGGCTACATCGCCAAGGGCATCGAGGAGGGCGCGCGGCTGGTGTGCGGCGGCGGCCGTCCCGAGGGCCTGGACGGTGGATTCTTCGTGCAGCCAACAGTTTTCGCCGACGTCGACAACAAGATGACGATCGCCCAGGAGGAGATCTTCGGGCCGGTGCTGAGCATCATCCCCTACGACACCGAGGAGGACGCGATCAAGATCGCCAACGACTCGGTGTACGGCCTGGCCGGCAGCGTGTGGACGACCGACATCCAGCGCGGCATCGAGGTCTCCGAGAAGATCCGCACGGGCACCTACGGGATCAACTGGTACGCCTTCGACCCGTGTTGCCCGTTCGGCGGCTACAAGAACTCCGGCATCGGCCGCGAGAACGGCCCCGAGGGCGTGGAGCACTTCACCCAGCAGAAGAGCGTCCTCATGCCGATGGGCCACACGATCGAGGGCTGACGCCCGGCGCGGAGCGTGCACCCACCTGCGCAGTGGGTGCACGCTCGGCGTTTCGGGCCCGGCCGGCGCTCAAATTATGCAAAAGAGCATAGAAGCGTGCCGGTTACGCTCTGGTAAACCGTGCGTTCAGACGGCGCGTGCGGACATTTCCCGTGCTTCAGCACTTACATAGGGAATAGATTTGCTTACTAAACCGATGTCTTATATGCTTCTAAGCATAATCATGGGCGGCGCTAAGGCCGGGAGAGAACATGTGGATCATCGAGCTGAACATCGGCGGCTATCAATTCACCCGCGAGATGCCCGACCTCAAGCGCCGGACTTTCCGCTTTAACCCGCGCAGCATGCATTGGCCGGCACTTCGGCATTCTCACGCTGCATGACGTTAGCCACGGGAGGCACGAGAGTGGCGACCACGAGCGAAGCAGTGCAGGACCTCGCCCCGACGAAGCGCGGCGGCACGCGCAAGAAGATGCTGGCCAGCGCCGCCGAGGTGATGCGTGAACGCGGCGCCGCCGGGGTGACCATCGACGCGGTGCTAGCCCGCAGCGGCGCGCCGCGCGGCTCCGTCTACTACCACTTCCCCGACGGCCGCAACCAGATCCTGATCGAGGCCCTGCGCTATTCCGGTGACTCCATCACCGCGATGATCGA
The DNA here is from genome assembly GCF_001414075.1 of Mycobacterium sp. UM_11. Classification (NCBI taxonomy): domain Bacteria; kingdom Bacillati; phylum Actinomycetota; class Actinomycetes; order Mycobacteriales; family Mycobacteriaceae; genus Mycobacterium; species Mycobacterium sp. UM_11. The sequence continues at coordinate 18,829 of NZ_LATC01000080.1, forward strand.
CGACGCCGTCGACCAGGGCGCCCGGGTGCTGCTGGGCAAGTTCGTCGAGTTCTGGGAGCGCCTGCTGACCGAGGGCGGCTTCAACGCCGGCTGCCCGGTGGTGGCCGCGGCGATCGGCTCGGATGACACCGACCCCAAGCTTTCCGAGGAGGCCGGCGCCATCCTGGGCCGCTGGTGCGCCGCGTTGACCCGGGCGTTCACTCACGACGGCTTCGACGAGCCGTGCGCCGCGTCGCTGGCCATGATGTCGGTCGCCGCCCTGGAGGGTGCCATTGTGCTGTCCCGTTCGAGCGGCAGCATCGATCCGCTGCGCCAGGTCGGCGATCAGCTCGAATTCCTGATCAAGGCAAGGGAATTCGTGCTCCGCAACAATATCGGCGAGTAACGCCTCAGTCGCTGGCCGGCAGCGGCTTGACCTCCTTGAGTTGCAGCGCGGTCTGACCGACGCTCAGGCTGCCCGCGCCCGGCTTGGTCACCAGCACCTCGGCGCCGGTCTCGTCGACGTAGCGCTTGCCCATCACGGTGCCGCCGGCGAAGGCGGGGTCCAACTCGCCCGACCGCTCGCCGCCTATCGGCACCATCGGCGCACCGCCACAACGCAGGTCGTCGAGGCTGTCGGCGCTCCTGACGACGATCACCTGCGTGTCACACACCTGGCTGGCCAGGCGGGTTCCATTCTTGATCATGCACGTAGCCCTTCCAGCGTCTCGATGATCTCCCGGCGAAGTACCTTGCCGGTGGGGGTCGTGGGCAGCTCGTCGCGAAACACCACCCGGTCCGGGGTTCGCGACCCGCGCAAGCTTTTACGGACATGCTCGCGCAATTCCTCGGGGTCCGGTTCCGCGCCGGGGCGGGGCACCACCACGGCGACGATCGCCTGGCCCCACTGCGGATCCTCGACGCCGACCACGGCGACGTCGCGCACGTGCGGATGCTCGACCAAGACTTCTTCGAGCTCGGCGGGGGCGATGTTCTCGCCGCCGCGGATGATCGTATCGTCGCTGCGCCCGCCGATGAACAGGTAGCCTTCCTCGTCCAGCATGGCGATGTCTTTGGTTGGGAACCAACCGTTTTCGTCGAGCACCGAACCGATCCCGGTGTAACGTCCGGACACCTGCTCACCGCGGACGAACAGCTCGCCGGTCTCGCCGGGCCCGAGCACATTGCCGTCCTCATCGCGAATCTCGATCTCGATGCCGGGCACGGGCCGCCCGACCGACGCCAACCGCCGGGCGGCCTCGGGCGTCTCCGCGCCCTGCGCCGCCCGGTGGTCGTCGGGGGTCAGCACCGCGATGGTCGAGCTCGTTTCGGTCAGCCCGTAGGCGTTGACGAAGCCCACCCCCGGCAGCAGTTCCAGGGCCCGGCGCACCAGCGGCAGCCCCACCTTCGAACCGCCGTACGCGAGGTTGCGCAGCGACGGCAGCTCGTGGCCGTCGGCCTCCAGCGCGGCGACGATGCGGTCCAGCATGGTGGGCACCACCGTCGCGGTGGTCACGTTCTCGGCGTTGATCAGCCGAACCCATTCCTGCGCATCGAAATTCGGCAGGTACACCATTTTGCGGCCGGCGTACAGGTTCGACAGCGCGGCGCCCACCCCGGCGATGTGATAGGGCGGCACGCAGATCAGCGCGGCGTCGCTCTCGGCGGCCGATTCGAACTCCACCGTGCCGGTCACATAGCTGGTCAGGTTGTTGTGCGACAGTTCGACGGCCTTGGGCTGCGACGTGGTGCCCGACGTGAACAGCACGATCGCGACCGAGTCCGGGTCGGGGAATTCCACCGCCGGCTCGTTGTCGCGCGCGGCCGCCAGGAACTCGTCGGTGGTCATCAGCCGGCCCGCGGCGTCGCCGACCATGTCCCGGTAGCGGCCGTCGACGATCACCAGCGGTTCGGGCAGGCGATCGATGAGCGCCTGGATGCCGTCGGCCGACAGCCGGTAATTGATCGGGGTGAAGGCCACCCCGGCGCGCGCGGCCGCGAAGATCAGCACCGGCAGCGCCGCGCCGCCGGTGCCCACGTAGACCACGTGCTTGGCGTTGGATTCCGCGATCACCCCGGCGCCGCCGTCGGCGAGATCGCTGAGCTGCTGGGTGGTCAGCCGCAGGTCACCGGAGACAACCGCCGTGCGATCGGGATTGCTCGACGCCGCCATCTCCAGCAGCAACGAAATACTCACGCTTGCACTCCGGTATCAACGCGTTACAAAGCTGGCCAAAAGTGTCATGCCCGACTGTAGTTTAACCACGCCGAGGCCGGGCCGCGGACCGCGGCCTCAGCTGCCCGTCCAGCGCGGCGGACGCTTCTCGGCGAAGGCGATCGCCCCCTCCTTGGCGTCGTTGGACGAGAACACCGGGGCCAGCAGCTTGTTCTGCTCGGCGAACATCTCCTCGGGGCTCCAGCCGCGCGACTCGACGATGATCCGCTTGGTGGCGGCCACCGCGAGCGGCCCGTTGGCCGCGATCCGCTCGGCGAGCGCGATGGCCTCGTCGAGCGCCTTGCCCGGCTCGGCCAGCACGTTGACCAATCCCAGCTTGTGCGCCCGCTCGGCCGGCAGGTTGTCACCGGTGAGGGCGAGCTCCATGGCGATGGCCGACGGGATGCGCTGCGGCAGCCGCAGCAGGCCGCCGCCGCCGGCGACCAGTCCGCGCTTGACCTCCGGGATGCCGAAGGCCGAGTCCTTGGACGCGACGATCAGGTCGGTGGCCAGTGCCAACTCGGTGCCGCCGGCCAGGGCGTAGCCCTCGACGGCCGCGATGAGCGGTTTGACGGGCGGACGCTCGGTGAAGCCCATGCCGCGACCCTCGACGATCGGCAGCTCGCCCCGCGCGAAGGCCTTGAGGTCCATGCCCGCGCAGAAGGATCCGCCGGCGCCGGTGAGGATGCCCACCGAGAGGCCCGGATCGCCGTCGAGCCGGTCGACGGCCTCGGCTAGGCCGTTGGCGACCGCGGCGTTGACCGCGTTCTTGGCCTTCGGCCGGTTGATCGTGATGATCAGGATCCGGTCCCGCTGTTCAACCAGCACTTCGGGTTCGTTGGCTTCTTCGCTCACGGTGCTCCCACAGCTTCATCGGATAGGGACGGCTGCTGTGATGTTAGCGGTCGGTTAGAACGCCATTGACGCCAGGCGAGAGTGACATTTCCCTGTCTCTTATACACATCTGA
>NZ_LATC01000081.1:0-21264 GCF_001414075.1 Mycobacterium sp. UM_11
ATGTGTATAAGAGACAGGCCATCGTCTCCGCACTGTGCCGGGTGTGGGGCAGCACCCCGACCTCGACGGGCAAGACGGTGTGGGCATTGGTCGGTCGCGAGAATGAATTCTGACCGTCGCGAGTAGTGTTCAAGTCCTTCGACCACGCTTGATGGGACCTGGATGGACGGCACGACCGACGAGGCCTTCGAGGCGCTGTTGCGCTACATGCGCGATTCCCGCGGCTTCGACTTCACCGGCTACAAGCGCACATCGCTGATGCGGCGCGTCCGTCATCGAATGGACCAGGCGGGTTTCACTTCTTTCGAGGAATACCTCGACTTCTTGCAGGCCAGTTCCGACGAATTCGCCGCGCTCTTCAACACCATCCTGATCAACGTCACCGCTTTCTTCCGCGACCCGGAGGCGTGGGAATACGTCGGCTCCGAAGTCATCCCCCGGATGCTCGCCGAGCGGGGTCCCGGCGATCCGATCCGGGTGTGGAGCGCGGGATGTGCCTCCGGGGAGGAGGCCTACACGCTGGCCATGCTGCTGGCCGAGAACCTGGGTCCCGAGGCGTTCCGGCAGCGGGTCAAGATCTACGCCACCGACATCGACGAGGACGCGCTGTCCGAGGCGCGTGCGGCTTCCTACGACGCCAAGGCCGTCGAATCGGTGCCCGCCGACCTCTTGACGCGCTATTTCGAGCAAGTCAACGGCCGCTACGTCTTTCAGAAGGATCTGCGCCGCGCGGTGATCTTCGGCCGCAACGACTTGGTCAAGGATGCGCCGATCTCCCGCGTCGACCTGCTCGTGTGCCGCAACACGCTGATGTACCTCAACGCCGAGACGCAGCGAAACATGGTGGGGCGTCTGCATTTCGCCCTTGCCCCGCAGGGAACGCTGTTCCTCGGGCACGCCGAGATGCTGCTCAGCCACGGGGATCGGTTCACCCCGCTGAACCTGAAGCACCGAATCTTCCGTAAGGCCGTCGGAAGTCACACCGGCGTCGAGCGCTACGACCCCGCCGGCGCATTCTACGAACGCAACGTGGACCTGACGGGGTTGAGCACGGTGCGCGACTTGGCTTTTCGTGCCAGCCCGGTGGCACAGATAGTGATCACCGGCGAGGACACGGTCGCGATGATCAACCAGCAGGCCGAGACCCTGTTCGGGCTCTCGGCCCGCGACATCGGCCGGCTGCTACGCGACCTGGACGTGTCCTACCGCCCGGTGGAGCTGCGCGCCTACCTGGAGCAGGCCAAGGTGGAGCGCCGGTCGGCGCGCATCCAGGACGTCAAATGGCAACGGCCGGGCGCCGATACGGTGTGGTTCGAAATCCACATCAACCCGCTCGTCGACGCCGAAAACGGTTTGCTCGGTGTGTCGATCGTGTTCTTCGACGTCAGCGCGACGCGCGCCCTGCTGGACAAGGTGGTCCAGACCAACCGTCAGTTGGAAGCCGCGTACGAGGAGTTGCAGTCCACGAACGAGGAACTCGAGACCACCAACGAGGAATTGCAGTCCACCGTGGAGGAACTGGAGACCACCAACGAGGAATTGCAGTCCACCAACGAAGAACTCGAAACGATGAACGAGGAGCTGCAGTCCACCAACGACGAACTGCACACCATCAACGACATGTTGCGGGATCGCAGCCTCGAGCTGGACGACGCGAAGAAGTTCCTCGATTCGCTGATCGACTCGGTCCGCATGGGCATGGTCGTGGTGGACCGCGAGATGACGGTGATCCTCTGGAATCGCGGCTGTGAGGAGCTGTGGGGGCTGCGCTCCGACGAGGCGACCGGCACGAGGCTCACCAGCTTGGACATCGGTCTGCCCCTGGAAGCCGTGCGTCCGCTCATCGGCAACGCGTTCGTGGATGCCGACAGCTTCGGTGAGACCGAGGTGGACGCGGTCAACCGGCGCGGGCGGTCGACCCGGGTCCGCGTCACGTGCACGTCTTTTCGTTCCGCCGAGGGGACGGTCGGGGGAGCGCTCCTGCTCATGGAGGTGCTGAACTAGCCGGCCTCAGTGGCCCCAGCGCGCCGACGCTTCCTCGGCCGCCTGATGGGCCAGCTGCGCGCGGCGCCGCGATTCCGCGGCCCGGCGTCGCGCCGTCGCCACGGTTTCGGCGGTGGCGCCGGATCCCGCCGACAGGTCTTTACGCCTGCGGCTGAGTTCGGCCGCGCGCAGCCCGGCGAGTTCGGCGCGGCCTGTCGGGTTGTTGACGATGTCGTTCTGCACCGGGATTGGGTCCGGATCGGATTCCTCCACCCCCGGGTCCAACCGAACGCGGGTGTGGGGCGGCAGCGGCGCGCCCTCGACGATGCCGACCAGCACCCGGCCAATCTCCTGGATGGGCAATACCAGGTCGGCACCGGCGCGCGCCGCGGCCAACGGCATCGACGAGTACCGGGCGGTTTCGGGGCTCTCGGCGACGACGATGGCTCCCGCTCGCTTCATCGCCGCGGTGCCGCCGGCCCCGTCGTGACCGGAGCCCGACAACACCGCCGCCACGCTACGCGGCCCGTACGACCTGGCGACCGATTGGAGCAGCACGTCGAAGCGCCTTATCCCACGGACCTTCGCGAGGTGGCAGCGGCCGTCGGGGGCCAGTTCCATGTCCATGCCCGGCGGACAGACCACGGTCTGCCCGGGAACGAGGACCTGCCCGTCGTGCGCCCACCCGACCCCGCGTTCGGTCTGGCGGCAAAGGATCGCCGGCAACACGCTGTCGTGGTCGCCGAGGTGTTGCTGCACGACGATGGCGGCGGGGAGATCGGTAGGCAGATCACTCAAAACCGTCGACAGCGCGTGCAATCCACCCGCCGACGCCAGCAGGATTACCAGCTCGACTGGGGGGCGATGTGCGTCGCTCGCCACGCCTCCAGTTTCGCAAATCGCCGGCCCGCGAGCGCGCCTGCTATCCGGAATGCGAAACGAGCGCGCGGTGTGCGAAGCCACCGGGGGCGCCGCAGTTTCGTGGATAGCGGTCCGGGTACGCCACGGTAGTGACGACGTAAGGGGGTCGGCAGTGAGGATCGCGATCGTCAGCGGCGACGACATCGTCGGCGATGACCCGCAGCAACTCGCCGCCGCGCTCGCGTCCCGGGGCCATGCGGTCACCGCATTCGTCCGGCGCAAGGGCCATTCGCCGGTGAACACCACCGGCGCCCACCGCGCCTTATCGGTGCCGGTTGGCCCCCGCGAGGCGAAGTCGCCATCGGAAGTGCTGCCATACATCGGGGACTGGGCGGGCGCGCTCGCCCGCGAATGGGCAACCGACGCGCCCGACGTCGTGCACGCCTATGGCTGGCTCGGCGGTTTGGCCGCCCAACTGGCCGCCCGGCGCCACGACGTGCCGACCGTCCAGAGTTTCCTGGGCCTTGCCGCCACCCAGTCGCCCGGCGGAGCGCCACGTGACCCCGAACGGCTTCGCGTCGAGCCGCTGCTGACGCGTAGCGCGATGTGGGTGACCGGTGAGAGCTCCGACGATGTTGACGCGTTGAGCCGATTGCGCCGCAGCCGCGCCAGGGTGTCCGTGTTGACCAGCGGCGTCGACGTCGAGCGATACACTTCGGATGGTCCGGCACTGTCCCGCACCCACCCGCATCGTGTTCTTTGCCTCGCGCCAAACCCTCTGCCGCACAACGGGTTTGACATCGTCATCAACGCCTTGCCAAGGGTTCCCGGCGCCGAGTTGGTGATTGCCGAAACCGATGCCACGAATCGGGATTACGACGGGGCACGGGTTCGGCTGCAACGCCTGGCCGCCGGGCTGAGGGTGGCGGACCGCGTCCGGTTCGCCGGAACCGTTGCCGGTGATGAGCTGCCGATGCTGCTGCGGTCCGCCGACGTGGTCGCGTGCACGCCCCGACAGCCACCGCGGGCGGCGGCGGCGCTACGGGCGATGGCCAGCGGCGTGGTGGTGGTGGCCTTCGGCGTCGGTGTACTCAAGGACGCCGTGGTGGACAGCGTCACCGGGCTGGTGTTGTCGCCGCAAGCCCCCGGCGGACTGTCCGCTACCTTGAGAAGCCTCCTCGCGCAGGACTTTCAATGCCAGAGCATGGGCGCGGCGGGTCGCAGTCGCGCACTGTCGCGCTATGCCTGGGACCGCATCGCCTTGGACGCGCTCAACACTTATCAGCAGGTAGGAGCCCCGTCTTGGCCGCCGGAACGCTTGCGGCCGGCAGGCATGCGGTGCTGAAATTGATGACATCGTGCGAGGCCCTTCGGGTACGCCAACTATGACTACCGTGACGAGCGCAACCGAACACACCGGCTCCGGGCTGGTCGTTGAGGCGGCCGGCCCGCCGGCCGATGCGGGCCGAGTCGAGTTCGCCCCCGCCCAACCGCCCCCCTCGGGGGATCCGCCGCGGCGCGCTCGGGGATCGGCCATGGCGCGCCGCTACGACCAGTTCCGCACCATCGATGCCCAGGCCGCGGCGCAATTCTTTGCCAAGGCGTACCAGCCGGGCTGGCGCATCGCCGGCCTGACGGGTCGCTCGGCCGTCTCCCATCGGCGCTGTGAAGCGGGTTCGTTGACCGTCGACGACGTGAGCATCCAAGGACGCGTCGCGCTCGAGATCCCGGGGTCCGACACCGTCGCCGTCATCCAGCCCCGCGCGGGATCGATGAGCGTTGCCGGCGGGCCGCTCGCCACTGTCGACTTTCCCATCCTGGTCGCGCACGACATGCCGTGCCTGTTGCAGTGCAACGGGGCGCGGTTCGACGTGGTCAGCATCGGTGCGGACGTGCTGCAGAAGTTCGCCGCGGAGTGGCGGGCGCCGCTATCCCAGCAGATCCACTTCCTGGACTGGCGCCCACGCTCGCGCTCGGCTGTGCGGGCGTGGCATCGGGCGCTGGACTACGTGGCGTTGACGTTGGCAGCCCCGGAGACCGCCCAGCAGCCATTGATCGTGGCGGGTCTGGCTCCGCTGCTGGCCGGCGCGCTGCTGGGGTGCTACCCGTCCAACCTCACCGAGCAGGACCTGGCCAACGAGCCCGCGCTGCCCGAGACGCTCAAGGACGCCATATCGTTCATCCACCGGCACGCCGCCTCGGAAGTGGGCATCAACGACGTCGCGGGTGCGGTGCATCTCACACCCAGGGCGGTGCAGTACCTGTTCCGGCGCCAATTGGGCACCACGCCAACGGAATACATTCGCAGCGTCCGCCTCAGTCGGCCGCACCAGGAGCTGATCGCCGGGGCCCCGTCCAGCACCACCGTTACCGAAATCGCCCAGCGGTGGGGCTTCGCGCACACCGGCCGGTTCGCGGTGCTCTATCGGCAGACGTACGGCCAGAGCCCGCACACCACCCTCCGGCACATGACGCCGCCGTCGTAGCGGCGACACGCCGCTGAGCCGCAGTTCAAAACGGACACGCCAGACTTATTTTGCGCACGCAGAATTGTATTGAAATCGCCTGGTTGAGCGCCGATTCCCGGTCCGGGGTCGGACCGTGCGAGGCGGGCTTAGCTCACATGCGTCGGCCGCAGCCGGTAGGCTCTAGTCAGGTTGAGTCCCCAGCTGCCGTTATCAACGGGCGCCATTTCGGACACCGACGTCGCTCGCCCTGCACTTTCAAGCCTGAAGGGCGCACATCCCCATGACTGCTTTACCCGATCTCACTTCTGTTCGACATAGCACCGCGCTGCTCGGAGAACCGCGCAGCCGCTACGAAATCGATTGCGCCGCAGCGCAAATCCATGTCCACGCCCGCAGCGCAGCCACCATTTTGCGCATCGTCGGTGAGGTGGACGCGTCCAACACCGGCCTGGTCACCGAGGCCATCCGCCGCTTCTCGCGGCTCAAGGCGCCGCTGATCCTCGACCTGACCGGCCTGGATTTCCTTGCCGGTTCGGGCCTTCGGGCGCTGCTGGTCCTCAACGAGGAGCACCGGAAAGCCCAGCTGCGGTGCTGGGTGGTCGGCGGCGCGGCGCTGCGCCGGCTGACGCGGGTGCTGCCCGACCACGGCCTGCCCATCGCCGAATCCGTCGAGGCGGCCCTTGCCCACATCGACGGCGCCAGGACGGCGCGTCGCCGGTTGGTTTCGGGGCCGGCTCGCCAGCACGAACCGCAGCGCGATGCGTCCACGCGACTTCGCGGGCTGGCGTCCTAACGACCCAGCCGGCGCATCAACTGTTCGGCGGCGTACCGGCCACTGGCGTAGGCGCCGTGCACCGTGGCGGGGTTGTTGACGCCGACCGCTTCGCCCGCCAGATACAGCCGGTCGCCGACGGGTTCGGTCAGCCTGCGCCGGTCGTCGAGACCGGATCCGGGGGCGTGAAAAGAGTAGGCGCCGCGCGCGTACGGGTCGGCGCTCCAGTTCGATGTCTTGACGTCGAGCGGCGAGGCGTCCCCGAACAGGCGGCGCGCGATGGGCAGCGCGGCTTCGGTCAGATCGCGGGGCGGGGAAGACTCCACGGCCCGGGCGCGGTCACCGGCGTTGAACGCCAACACGATTGGGCCGGCCGCCGAGGGCATGGTGAACCACTGGGCCCAGTCGCCGCCGTCGGCGGCGAGGTATAGATAGAAGGCGTTGTCCGCCGACCAGCCGCGCCGGTTGAAGCGGAAGAAGCTCTTGGACAGCACCCCGAAGCCCAGGGCGGCGATCGCCCGGTTGTGGCGCTCGGGGAGCGGCGGATCGAAGGCGATGGCACCGGCTTTGAGCACGCCCAGGGGCACCGTGACGATCGCGGCGGGCCCCTGAAACGACCGATCCTTGGTCCGGACGACGACGGCGTCGTCGTGTTGCGCGATCGCGGTCACCGGCGTGTTCAGTTCGATATGCAGCCCGTTGGCAAGGAGCCTCGGCAGGGCGTCGTAGCCGTTCGTGACGGCGTCCTGGTCTCCGCCGCTGTAGTCGCCCTCGTCAAACGTTATGGCGGACAATCGATCCGCGTCGGCGGCGAATTCGTCCTCGACCTCGGTCGTGAGGTAGAAGGCCAACTGGGCGCGCTCGGCGGCGGACAGGCCTTCGTCGGCGGCGGCGGCATTGACGGCGGCGCCCAGGCTGCCGCCGTCGACCAGGTAGCGCGCCCGCTCGACGAACGCGCGCCACGGCGTCGGATCGTAGTCCAGCGGTGAGAGCTTGGGATCGATCACGAGCTTGGCCCAGCCGTAGTAGTCGGTCGTGACCAGCTCGGCCTGCGCTTGCCGGGCCAGATCCATCAGGGGGTTTTCGGACGTGCCGTGAATCCACGACGCGCCCATCTCCAGCGGGACGCCCCAGCCGCGGTCGGTGTGGACGCGCCCGCCCACGCGATCGCGGGCCTCGATGACCCGCACCGGCCAGCCCGCGTCGGTGAGGCTGCGGGCGGCGGACAGCCCGGCCATCCCGGCGCCGACGACCAGCACCGAGCGGGTGTCCGGCGGCGGCGGGTGCCCCGCCGCCGGCGGGCGCTCGGGCGCACAGGCGGCCATCAGCCCGCCGCCGACCATGGCTGCGGTGATGAATTCCCGACGGGACATCGGGTACACGGGTGTTAGCGTCTCATGAGAACGTTTGCCGGAATTACCGAATCCGAACGGACCTTAGGGATAAACTTGCGACAGACCTTAACTGCGGCGACGGGGCCACGTTCGAGGGGGGAGCGGCGATGAGTGCTCGACGACCGGCCCGCGCAGCCGACCCCTACCCCGACGAGTTGCCGCCCAGCCAGACGGTTGCCGTGCGGGCCACCGACGGCACCCGCCTGCACGCGGAGGTGTTCGGGCCGCCCGACGGCTATCCGATCGTCCTGACGCACGGCATCACCTGCGCCATCCGGGCCTGGGCATACCAGATCGCGGACCTCGCTAACGATTACCGCGTGATCGCCTTCGACCACCGCGGCCACGGCCGCAGTGGCATGCCTCGGCGCAACGGGTACAGCCTGAAACACCTTGCGTCCGACCTCAATTCGGTCATGGACGCGACGCTGGCGCCGCACGAGCGCGCCGTGCTGGCCGGCCATTCGATGGGCGGCATCACCATCGCCGCGTGGTCGGCGCGGTACCGGCACATGGTGCGCCGGCGCGCGGACGCCGTCGCGCTGATCAACACCACGACCGGTGATCTGGTCCGCAAGGTGCAGCTGCTGTCCGTGCCGCACGGGCTCTCGCCGGCCCGGGTGGTCGCGGCCCGCGCGCTGATCAACGCGTTCGGCGGGTTCCCGATCCCCACCGCCGCCCGCATCCCCAGTCGTCACCTGGTCGCGTTGCTCGCGGTGGGCCGGGACGCCGACCCGAGCGTCGCCAAAATCGTGCACCGGTTCTTCGAAGAGACCTCGCCGGCCGGGCGCGCCGGCTGCGCCAGGATGCTGGTCGCCGCGCTGGGGTCGCGCTACCTCGAGCTGGACGGCCTGACGGTGCCGACCCTGGTCATCGGCAGCGAACGCGACCGGCTCACCCCGATCAGCCAGGCCCGCAGGATCGCGAGCACCGCGCCCAACGTCATCGGCCTGGTCGAACTGCCCGGCGGGCACTGCTCGATGCTGGAACACCCGCGCGAGGTGAACCGCCACCTGCGCGCGCTCGCCGAATCGGTGACCCGGGACGTGCGGATCAGCTCATAGCAAGGCGGTGATTTCGGCGGCCGCGCGCTGACCCGACCGCACGGCGCCGTCGAGAAACCCGGTCCACTCGTCGGCGGTCTCCGTGCCGGCCCAGTGGATGGGGCCGACCGGCTCGCGCAGCCACGGCCCGAAACGCGTCCACGATCCGGGCGGCACCGCCGCCGTGGGACCGCCGGGCGCGAATTGTTCTGCGCCCCAACGATGATCGACATAGTCCAGCGGTTTGAGCGCGTCGTCGCCGAACAGCGTCGCAAAGCAGCGCAAGGTTTCCTCGCGGCGCTGTTCGGGGGAGAGCGAGTCGAAGGCGCGCGCATCGACGAAGCCCATCAGGATGCCCGGGCCGTCGGCGTGCGGACTGACGTCGAAGGTGATGAAGACTGGCCCGGTGTCGGACAGGGCCTGGCCCGAGAACCCGTTGGAGCGCCAGAACGGCGTGGAATATGCCGCATAGGCCTTGCTGAGCCGGCCCTGCGGCCAATGCTGGGTGAGCTGGTGGTACTCGGCCGGCAGCGGGGGAGAGAACTCGATCGAGGCCCGGTGCGCGGGCGGCACGGCGACGACGACGAATCCGGCCTCGGCCTGGCCGACGTCGGTGGTGACGGTCACCCCGGCGCCGTGCCGGTCGATGCGGCGGACCGGCGCGCCCAGCACGACCCGGGTGCCGAGCTCGGCGGCCGCGGCCTCGGCGATCTGCTGAGTGCCGCCCGGAAAACGGTCCTGCTGGGCGCCGTTCTCGACGTCGAGCAGCCGGTCCAGGCCGCCGGCGGCGTGCGTGTAGCGGGCCGCGTGCAGCATCGACACGTCGTCGGGCTCGCACCCCCAGGTCACCCGGGACACGATCGCCAGCAGGTCGCGCGACGAGGCGGTGGCCCGCACCGAGCGCAGCCAGCCGCCGAGCGAGACGTCGTCGAGCTCGCGGGCCCGGCGCGCGTCCCACGGGGCCTGAAGCGGGACGCCGCGGGCGATCCGGTCGAATTGCCAACGCAGACGGCCGATGTCGAGCAGGCCCGTCAGCGAAAGCTTGGGGATGGTGCCGCGGTAGGAATGCGTCCAGCCGCGCCAGTGGATCACGTTCTTGCCGTCGTGATGGGTCGGGATGGTCGGGACGTCCAGCTCGGCCGCCAGCGCCAGGACGGCGTCCTGGGTCGGGCCGACGAAAGTGCCCCCCAGATCGGCAGGCAACCCCGCCACGCTCCCGGTGAACGACCGGCCGCCCACGCGGTCGCGGCCCTCGAACACCACCACGTCGTGGCCCTGGCGGGCCAGCTCGCGCGCCGCGGCAAGCCCCGCGAAGCCGGCGCCGACCACGACAACGTCGACAATCCAGGGGGGGTTTGGCACGCGCACCAGTCAACCGCACTTCTGGCGATTTCGTGTGGCGAATGCCTACACCCGCGAACGTCGATTCGTTGCGCGAGATGGCCCGAAAATCTCGGTACGAGTCGACGTTCGCGGGCTGCCTAGGGGGCGACCGTCAGCCAGTCGACGAATCCGGACGGATCGTGGCGGCCCAGCGCGCCGTGCTCGTACAGGCCCCAGCCCTCCACCGGATCGCGGTCGCCGTCGCGGCACAGCGCGCGGCCGACGTGGTCGATCACGCCGAAGCCCGAGCGCGCGACGATCGCCGGATCGGTCATGTCGTAGGTCAGGCGCTCGACGAACTTTTCGCCCTTCCACATGCCGTGCAGCCAGTCCGAGTCGCCGCCGTAGCCGCCGCCGACGTGGATGGGCACCGGCAGCTTGGACTCCACATCGAAGTGCACCGGCGTCCCGTCGGGGGCCGTCGCGTCGATGGTCGCGCCGGTGGGGATGCGGGTGCCCGAGCGGTAGTGGATCGAAACGCGCGGCCACCCCAGCTGTTCGACGCGGCCGTCGCGCCACACCCGGGTGCAGTCGTTGAGCGAACGGAAGCCGTCGGGTGCCTCCTGGATGATCAGCACGATCGCGAACTCGTCGAACGCCATCGGCACGTAGAGCCACCACATGCCCTCGAACGGCGGGTCGGCGGGCCGGCCCGCCGGCTCGGGCTCGCCGATCGGCCGGATGCCCCAGGACCGGTCGCGGCTGCCCAGCCAGGTCGCGGGGTCGACGGCGATCTCCTCGCCGTCGATGGCGATGCGGCCGCTCCAGGAACCCAGCTGGGCGAACCGCTGCGCGTCCAGCGTCACCCGATTGCCCGACCGCATCAGATGCGGCTGTTCCTGCACGACGTCGAACAGGCCCTCCCAGGTGAGATCGGCTGCGATGCCCTCGGTTTCGTCGAGGACCACCCGCAGTTTGTGCAGCGGCTCGACCACTTCGATCCGGTAGCCGTTGACGTTCTGGTTCAGCCGGTCTTGGTCGATGGCGTCGGACAGGTGCACCGCCGTCTGCGTGTCCCCGCGCCGGACGAGGAAGAACGCGTCCTTGACGCCGAGGTTGGGGTAGTAGCCGATGCCGCTGATCACGAAGATGTTTCCGGTGCGGTCGTGCGCGTTGAAGTAGGAGCGGTCGTAGAAGTTGCGGTCCGAGGAACCCGGCCACGCGATGGGCTGCGGGATCTGATGTACCGGGAATTCGTCGAGCGGTCCGAGCATTAGTGGTCCTCTCCGATCAGGCCTTCGCCGATCAAACGTCGCATCAACCCGGCGTGGTAGAACAGCGACTCGACATCCTCGGGCTTCTCGGTTTCGCCGAAGTGCACCCGCCGGGCGCCGGTGCGCATGAACACGCAGGCCCACATGACGCCCGAGTAGACGTAGAACCAGCGCAGGTCATCGACCTGCACACCGGTCAGCCGCTGATAGGTCGCGCGGACGTCGTCTTCGCGCATCCCCTCCGGCAGGCCGGGCAGCCCCGCCAGCCCGGTCAGTTCCTGAAACACCATGTGGGCGTAGATCATCCACGCCACGTCGAGCTCGCGCGGCCCGAGCGTGACCATTTCCCAGTCCAGCACCGCCACCGGAGAGAAGTCGCGGTACAGCACGTTGCCCACCCGGGCATCGCCCCAGAGCAGCACGGGCTCGCGCGCGTCCGGTTCGGTGGGCCAGTTGTCCTCCAACCAGGTGAAGGTCCGCTCCAGCAGCGGCGAGCGGCCGATGTCGGGCACGGCGAAGTCGTACCAGGACCGCACCCAGTTGAAGTGCCGGCGCAGGGCGGTGTCGCCGTCCTGCCCGTCGGACAGGAAGCCAAATGTCTTCTCGGCGTTAGGGATTGAATGCAACTTGGCGAGCACCCCGACGGTGGCGTCCTGCAGTTCGCGCTGGCATTCGGCCGGGGCGTCGGCGAACCAGTTGTTGCCGAACGTGTAGGGCATGACGTCCGGGGGCACCACGCCGTCGACGTAGTCCATCACGAAGAAGGGCGTGCCCAGCACCTCTCCGGTGGGCTCCAGCCAGCGCACCGGCGGGACGGGAACGTCGGTGAGTTCGCCGACTTTGCGGATGACCTCGAATTGGTGGTCGAGCCGATAGGTGGGGAAGACCTGGACGTCTTCGGCGGCGGGCGCCACTCTGGTCACGAGTTTCTGTTCGGTGCGCTTGCCGTTCTGCTGCCAGCGCGCGGTCAAGATGATGGTCTCCGACGACATGCCGGTCGAGTCGACGCCGCTCTCGACGGTCACCTCCGGCGCGGCGCCCGCGGGGAGCACGGTGGACAGCCATTTCGACATCACGGCGGGTAGCGTCGTGACGTCTCGGCTGGAGCGCTGAAGTCGGTCGACCTTGTCGAGCACGGGTTCGTTGGCCACGGGTGCCTCCATTCTTTGAGACTTGGTTCTCTTTGAGACGTTCCCTTTGAGACCTGGGCGCGGCAATTACGATACGGTAGGTAGCGTTATGAAAGCAGACCCGTCCGCCATTGACAAGGCCCCCGGTGCCGGCCGGCCACGGGACCCGCGCATCGACTCGGCGATCCTATCGGCCACCGCGGAACTGCTTGTCCAAATGGGCTATTCGAATCTGAGTCTGGCGGCGGTCGCCGAGCGTGCGGGAACCACCAAGTCGGCGCTCTACCGGCGCTGGTCGAGCAAGGCGGAGTTGGTGCACGAGGCGGCTTTCCCGGTGGCGCCGACCGCCCTGGAGGCGCCGGCGGGGGATTTCGCCGCCGACGTCCGGATGATGATCGAGGCCACCCGCGACGTCTTCACCACGCCGGTCGTTCGCGCGGCCCTGCCCGGCCTGGTGGCCGACATGACGGCCGATCCGGCGCTGAACGCCCGCGTGATGTCCCGGTTCGCCGACCTGTTCGCGACGGTGCGGGTGCGGCTCAGCGACGCCGTCGACCGGGGCGAAGCGCATCCCGACGTGGATCCGGACCGGTTGATCGAGCTGATCGGAGGCGCCACGATGCTGCGCATGCTGCTGCGACCGGAGGACGACCTTGACGACGCGTGGGTGGAGCAGACCACCGCCATCGTCGTGCACGGGGTGACGCGATGACCGGCCGCCTGGTGGGGCGGGCCGCGATCGTCACCGGCGCCAGTCGCGGGCTGGGGCGGGCCACCGCGCTGGCCCTGGCGGCCGAGGGCGCCGCCGTGGCGGTGGCCGGGCGCACCGAGCGGGTGTGGGATGAGCGGCTGCCGGGGACCATCGGCGAGACGGTGGCCGACATCGAGGCGGCCGGCGGACAAGCGATCGCGGTCCGTGCCGACCTGACCGACCGTGACGACGTCGCGCGGTTGGTCGACACGGCGCGAGATGCCCTGGGGCCCATCACGATTCTGGTGAACAACGCGGCCTTCACCGCGCCCGGCCGCCCCCCGACGCCGGGCGCCGAACCGCGCGCCAAGCGCGCCACGCCGCCGGCCGGCGCCGGCAAGCCCGGCTGGCCCGGATTCCTCAGCATCCCACTGGCCGCGTACCGCCGGCATTTCGACATCGCGGTGTTCGCCGCCTACGAACTGATGCAACTGGTGTGCCCCGACATGATCGAAGCGGGCAACGGGTCGATCATCAACGTCACCTCGGTCGCGTCGCGACTGCCGGGTGACGGGCCGTATCCGGACCGCGGCGCCGGGGTCCTGCCCGGCTATGGCGGATCCAAGGCGGCGCTGGAACATCTGACCCAGTGCGCGGCGTACGATCTCGCCGATCACCGGATCGCGGTGAATGCCCTGTCGCCGTCGAAACCCATCCTCACTCCGGGGCTGGCCTACTACGCCCGGGATTTCGACGATACCGCCGCGGCCGACGAATTCGCCCGGGCCGCAGTCGAATTGACACTGGTCGACCCCGGGAAGGTCACGGGGCGCACGATCGGCCATCTGCAGGTCCTCGACGGCAGTTTCCGGCCCTTCCAGCTCGACTAGAGGTCTTTTTCGCCCTGACCTTCGGGTGGATCGGGATCACCGCGGAGGAGTTCGTCCGGATGATGAGCGTGGTTGATCTCGGGCGACCCGTCGCCATCCGTCCAGCCGAGCCGCCCGTCGTCGGCGACCTCGGTGCGCCATTCGCCCCGGCTCGCCGCCGCGTGGTCGCCACCGCAGGCGAAGAACAGTTTGTCCGCATCGGTTTGGCCACCGTCCGCCCAGCCCGGGCAATGGTGCACCTCGCAGTGGTAGCCGGGTTCGAGGCAGTTGGGCCGCGTGCAACCGCGGTCGCGGGCGTAGCAGATGAGCCTCTGGTCGGCGGTGGCGAGGCGTTTCTGGCGGCCCAGATACAGCGGCCGGCCCGTGTGCTCGTCGAACACCGCCAAGTAGTGAATTCCCTTGGCCGCCATCCGGATCAGGTCCGCCATGGGCAGCCTCGAATCGCCGCCCGTTCGGGCAGGCGGCGGCATGGGGACCGATGAGTCGGCGACCGCGTGCGCGGCGCGGTCGAGTTCGGCAAGCGTGGTCGTGACGACCACCGTGACGGGGTGGCCTCGGTGCGTCCCGAGCCGGCCGGAGGAGACGGCCGTTTCGAGGCCCCATTTCAACGCGTCGTGGCAGCGTTGGGCCGGTGTGCGTCGATCGCGAGACTCCGGGTCGACGCCGGCGCCGTCGGGTTCGTGGCGGCCGGGCCGCACGGCCGCTTCGACGGCTTCGAAGTAGGCGCGGGTCTCGGGGTCGAGCAGGCCGGACAGCCGTGACATGCCGTCGGGACCCTGTGGGCCCAGGTGCAATCGGCGGCGCCGGGCCCGGTCTTCATCGTTGAAGAGGCCGTCGGGATTGAGGTGGTCGGCGATCCGCCGGCCGAGCTTGGCGACGACCCCGGCGTCGAGTTTGGCCGCATGCTGCACCAGAGCGCGCTCGGCGTCCGCCCTATCCAAGGGCGATACGCAGGAGGGCAGAACATCCACGGACGCGCATACCGCCCGGATGTGGTCCTCGCCGACCGCACCCGCCGCCACCGCTGCCGCGAGCGCCGGTAGCTCCGGGGGCGCGGGCGGACCGGTGAGCGAGCGCCGCGGCCGGATCCGGGCCGCGAGCCGGAAGCGGCGGGTGATCTCGTTGGGCGTGATGCGCAGCCGCGCCCACAGCTTGTCGCGTACTCCCGGGACGAACCCGCCACCGTCGGGCGGGTCGGCGATTTCCGCGAAACACCGGTACATCAGCCCACGGTTGGTGCGTTCCTGGGTCTCGAGCCGTTCGGCGACCCCGAGCCGAAAGTCGTTGCCGACCACGTCCGATGAGGTCTGCCGCAGCACGTCGTGGGCCGCGTCGATCGCGTCGAGAGCGGCGTCGATCCGCTCCCGTGCCTGCTCGGCGCTCATCCGGAAACCCACACCCCGACATTATCGAACACAGGTTCGAAAGTGGCCGCCTCGATCCGGATTTGTGGATGAACCGTGGACTGTGGATAACGCCTCGTCTGACGTGCCAGGATGAGACAAAGCCAACCGTTCGAGTGGTGGGCCAATGCCTGGTATGGACAAGCCGACGGGGCGGGTCGTCGCCCTGATCGTGCTGCTGCTCGTCGTCTCCGCCGCCCTGCGCGGTTACCTGCCCGCCGCCCACCACGCCGAGCGGCGGGAGTCCGAAAGCAGCCAGGCGGCGCTGATTGCGGTGGTGGCAATCCTCGGCCTGGCACTCGCGCTCGTGGCGGTCGCGGTCATCGCGAGGCTGCGCGACCCCCGCGCGGCCGCACCGCAGGCCGGGCAGCTGTCCGAGATGCTGGGCACCGGCCGGGGGCGGCCAAGCTGGCGCGTGGTGCTGATCGGGCTGGCCGTCATCGTCGCCTGGCTGCTGATCGTGCTGGTGGTGTCCCGCCTGCTGACCACCCACAACGTCGGTCAGGCCCCTCCGCCGCCGGGAACCGGTACCGCGCCGGCGGACCCCGTCAACGCCCCGGCGTCGCCGCGGCCACACCGGCCGAACGGGGACATGTTCGGCATCCTGCTCGCCGCCACCGTCCCGATGATGTTGATCATCGTCACCGGGGCGCTCGTCATGTCCCGGCGACGGTCGCACGCGGCGACGCCGGTCGCGATCGCCGCCGCCCCCGTCGAACCCGCGGCGCGGCCCAACGAATCGCTGGCGCGGGCGGCCGAACGCGGGCTCGCCGAGATGACGGACCTCAGCCGCGAACCGCGCGAGGCGATCATCGCCTGTTACGCGGCGATGGAACGCGAGCTCGCCAATGTGCCCGGGGCCGCCCCGCAGGACTTCGACACCCCGACCGAGGTGCTGGCCCGCGCGGTCGAACACCATGCGCTGCACGTCGATAACGCCGTGCAGCTGGTGAACCTGTTCGCCGAGGCGCGGTTCAGCCCGCACGTGATGAACGAGGGCCACCGCGACCTCGCCGTGCGCGTTCTTCAATTGGTCCTCGACGAACTGGGCTCACGGAGTCCGGTATGAAAAGAACCCTGGCCCTTGGTGTATGCCTCATCGTCGGGATCGAGCTGCTGGCGCTGACGCAGCACGATCGCGGGCTGGTGCTCGCCGCCTCGGGTGGCGCGCTGGCTCTGGTGTTGCTCACCGTTCGTCGCGTCCTCGGGCGCGGAATGCTTCCCGAGGCCGAAGCCGACCCCGACGATCTCGGGGATTCGTTGCGCCGCTGGCTTTCCAACACCGAGACGACGATCCGGTGGGCGGAGTCCACCCGCGTGGACTGGGACCGGCACCTGCGCCCGATGCTTGCGCGCAGATACGAGATGACCACCGGCCAACGGAGGTCCAAGGACCCGGTGGCCTATCAGGTCAGCGGCCAAATGCTGTTCGGGACCGAGCTGTGGGAATGGGTCAATCCGAACAACGTCGCACCGACCGGCGACCGACGCCCCGGTCCCGGCCGTGCGACGCTGGAAGAGATTCTGCGAAAGTTGGAACAGGTATGACGTTGCCGGCGGCGACAACCACAGCGCACTGCGAGGCGGTGCTCGACGAGATCGAGCGCGTGGTGGTGGGCAAGCGTTCCGCGCTCACCCTGATCCTCACCGCGGTGCTGGCGCGCGGCCACGTGCTGATCGAAGACCTGCCCGGCCTGGGCAAAACCCTGATCGCCCGGTCGTTCGCCGCCGCGCTGGGCCTGCAGTTCACCCGCGTGCAGTTCACCCCGGACCTGCTTCCCGCGGACCTGCTCGGCTCGACGATCTACGACATGCAGTCGGGCCGGTTCGCCTTCCGCTCCGGGCCCATCTTCACCAACCTGTTGCTGGCCGACGAGATCAACCGCACGCCGCCCAAGACGCAGGCGGCGCTGCTCGAGGCGATGGCCGAAGGCCAAGTCAGCATCGACGGCGAAACACACCAGCTGCCAAGGCCTTTCATCGTGCTCGCGACGGACAACCCGATCGAGTACGAGGGCACCTATCCGCTGCCGGAGGCGCAGCTGGATCGATTCGCGATCCGCCTGGAACTGCGCTACCTCTCCGAGCGCGACGAGACCGCGATGCTGCGCCGCCGGCTCGAGCGCGGCTCGAACGAGCCGACCGTCAATCAAGTGGTGGATGCGCAGGACCTGCTCGCGATGCGCGAGTCGGTGGAGCAGGTGACCGTGCACGAAGACGTTTTGCACTACGTGGTTTCGCTGGCCAACGCCACCCGGCACCATCCGCAGGTGGCGGTGGGCGCGAGTCCACGCGCCGAGCTGGACCTGGTCCAACTCGCCCGCGCCCGTGCGCTTTTGCTCGGCCGCGATTACGTGATCCCCGAAGACGTCAAGGCCCTCGCCATCCCGGCGGTGGCGCACCGGATCACCCTGCGCCCGGAGATGTGGGTGCGCAAAATCCAGGGCGCCGACGTCGTCGGGGAGCTGCTGCGGCGGTTGCCGGTGCCCCGCACGGGGCACGGGGACCCTGGATGAGCGCAGGGGCAGCGGTCGAGTTCCGCTGGCGCGCATCGCAGTTGACGCGGGCGGTCGCGACCTGCGCAGGGTTGGCGCTCGCGGCAGCCGTGATCGGCGGGCGGTGGGAGCTGATCGCCTTCGCGGCGCCACTGCTCGGCGTGCTGTGCTCGATCAGCTGGCAGCGACCCGTCCCGACGGTCCGCGTGCACGGCGACCCCGATTCGCAGCGGTGCTTCGAGAACGACCGGGCCCGGGTGAAGATCTGGGCGACCGAGGACGGCGAGGCTGCCGCGGTGGAGGTGACGGTCCCGGCCGTGGGGGGAATGCAGGTCGAAGTCCTCGACGCGGATTCCCGCGACGCGAAAACCGTTGCGGCGACGGCACAACGCTGGGGCCGCTACTTCGTGCGGGCCCAGGTCGACGCGGTCGCGCGCGGCGGGCTGCTGTCGGGGACGGCCACCGTCGACGCCGCCGAAGTCATCGTGTTTCCGTTGACTCCGCCGCAGTCGACGCCCATCCCGCAAACCGAACTGCTCGACCGCCTGGGCGCCCACCTCACCCGCCATATCGGCCCGGGCGTCGAATACGCCGACATTCGCGCCTACGTCCCCGGCGACCAACTGCGGGCGGTGAATTGGCCCGTGAGCGCGCGCCGCGGCCAATTGCACGTCACGCAGCGGCTGACCGACCGCGCCGCGGACGTGGTGGTGCTGATCGACACCTATCGGCAACCGGCGGGCCCGGCCACTGAGGCCACCGAGCGCGTGGTGCGCGGCGCGGCGCAAGTGGTGCAGACCGCCCTGCGGCACGGCGACCGCGCCGGGGTCGTCGCCCTCGGCGGGAACCGACCGCGCTGGCTGGGCGCGGACATCGGGCAGCGCCAGTTCTACCGGGTGCTCGACACCGTGCTCGGCGCCGGCGATCGGTTCGAAAACACCACCGGCACTTTGGCTCCGCGCGCGGCCGTGCCCGCGGGCGCGATCGTCATCGCGTTCTCCACATTGCTCGACACCGAATTCGCGCTCGCGCTGATCGACCTGCGCAGGCGCGGCCACGTCGTCGTCGCCGTCGACATCCTCGACAGGTCCCCGTTCGAGGCCCAACAGGATCCCCTGGTGAACCGGATGTGGACGCTGCAGCGCTCGGCCATGTATCGCGACATGGCCACCGTGGGCGTCGACATCGTGTCGTGGGAGGGTGACAGCGGATTGGAGCAGTCGATGGGTGTGCTGCCGGATCGCCGCCGGCGGGTGCGGGGGCGGCTCCGTGGCTAGCGAAGGCGCGGGTACGGTGCCGCGGCTGTGGGCCCCGGTGTTCTCGATCGCCTTCGGCTTGCTGATGGTGGGCCTGGCCGCCGACGGTTCACACGGGTTGGCGGTGACCGCTTGGGCGGCCGCCCTTTTCGCGGTGGCCGCCGGAACGGTATTTCGCCCCGCGGCAACGCTTGCGGTGCTGCTGGCGGTGGTCACCGTCATCTTGTCCGAACCGCCGCCGGTGTTCGTCGCGCTGTCCGGATTGTGCGCCGCCGCCTACCTCGTCTGCCGCCACGCGGCCGGCCCGGCGGCCGGTGCGGTCATGGGCAGCTGGCCCACGGCCGTTGGGGCGGTTGGCTTTACGGTCGCGGGGCTGGCCGCGACGTCGTTTCCGCTACAGCTGCCGTGGCTGCCGTTGGCCGCGCCGCTCGCGGCCCTCGGTGTCTACGTGCTGGCCGTGCGGCCGTTTCTGAGCTGAGGTCAGTGCAACAGCTGGGCGGCGTGGTCGGCCAGGTCCAGTAGCGGCTGCGGGAAGATGCCCAACGCCACGGTGATCGCGGCGCACACCGCGATGGCGGCCTTGCTCAAAATCCCCGGCGCCACCACGTGCGGGGTGTCCTCGGTCGCCTCGGTGAAGAACATCGACACGATCACTCGCACATAGAAGTAGGCGGCGATCCCACTGGCGACCACACCGACGATCACCAGCGGCACCGCGCCGCCCTGGGCGGCTGCCTTGAACACGGCGAGCTTACTGACGAAGCCGCTCGTCAGCGGGATGCCGGCGAACGCCAGCAGGAACATCGAAAACATCACGCCCACAATGGGTGAGCGCTGCCCAAGTCCCGCCCAGTGCGACAGTGTGGCGTCCTCGACGCCGTCGGCGTCGCGGATCAGGCTGACGATGGCGAACGCGCCGACGGTGCTGAAGCTGTAGGCGAGCAGGTAGAACAGCGTCGACGAGAGGCCCGCCTGGTTGTCGGCGATGACGCCGGTGAGGATGAACCCGACATGGGCGACCGACGAATAGGCCAGCATGCGTTTGACGTCGGTCTGGTTCACCGCGGTGATGGTGCCCACCGCCATGGTCAGAATGGAGATGGTCCACAGCACCGGCCGCCACTGCTCGTGCAGCGGCGGCAGCGCGACGTAGACCACCCGCAGCAGCGCGCCGAAGGCCGCGACCTTGGTGGCCGCCGCCATGAAACCGGTGATGGGGGTGGGGGCGCCCTGATACACGTCCGGAATCCACGAATGGAACGGAACCGCACCCACTTTGAACAGCAGGCCCACCGACAGCAGCGCGACGCCGACCAACGCCATCGAGGTGTCGCCGTGCGCCGCCAGCGCATCCCGGATGCCGGTCAGCAGCAGCGTGCCGGTCGCGCCGTACAGCAACGCCACGCCGTACAGGAAGAACGCGGACGAGAATGCGCCCAGCAGGAAGTACTTCATGGCCGCCTCCTGCGACAGCAGGCGCCGGTGCCGGGCCAGGCCGCACATCAGGTACAGGGGCAGCGAAAGAACCTCGAGCGCAACGAACATCGTCAACAGGTCGTTGGACGCCGGGAACACCATCATGCCGCCGACCGACAGCATCGCCAGGGGGAACAGCTCCGTCTGCGCGGCCCCGGCCCGCTGTGCGTCGCGCTCGGCGTCGCTGCCGGGAACCGCGGAAGCCTGCGGGGTGAAGGAATCCAGCCCGCCCGACCCGGCGGCCCCTACCCCCGCGGTGACCTTGCTGTCCGCTTTGGCCTGCGCGCGTTCGGCGATGAAGATCACCGCCAGCACCGCGACCAGCAGCACGGTGCCCTGCAGGTACAGCGTCGGCCGGTCGATCGCCATCGCGCCCAGCACCGTCGCCCGGCCGGAGGCCGGAATCGACTCCGCCACCTCAACGGTCGCCACGAACGCGGCGATCAAACCGGCCAGGGCGAGCGTCACCTGGGCGCCGTAACGAATCCGTCTGGGCAGGAACGCCTCCGCGAGGATGCCGACCACGGCGACGCCGAACACGATCAGCGTCGGGCACAGCAGGAAGTACTCGATGCTGGGGGTGGGGAGGGTCATTATCGCGGTCCTTCGGCTGTCCGGGGTACGCGGTTGACTGCCGGCACGCTCGGCGCGGGGTCGTGCTGACCGATGGTGGTCATGGTGTTCTCGACGGCGGGGTTGATGATGTCCAGGACCGGCTTCGGGTAGATCCCGAGCACGAACAACAGCGCGATCAAGGGTGCGACCACGACCAATTCTGTCTCTTATACACATCTGACGCTGCCGA
>NZ_LATC01000082.1:0-21135 GCF_001414075.1 Mycobacterium sp. UM_11
GATGTGTATAAGAGACAGGGGCTGACCACCGCGAAGGCCGCCAGCATCTCGTCGTCGACCAGCGAACCCATCGTGTCCCACTCGCCCGCGAGCGACAGCCGGTGCAGTTCGGTCTGCGCCTCGCCCCAACCGTGCAACTCCAAGACCTTGCGGTAAGCGGGCGTCGACCCGTAGAAGGCGATCTGCTTGCGCACCGCGGCGGTGGCTGCCGTCAGCTCATCCTCGTTCTCGCCGGTCGCGATCAGCACCTCGCTGCACACTTCGAAGTCGTTGCGGCGCCGGCCGGCTCGCTGCATGCCACGCAGCAACGCCGGCATGGTGACCTCGTCGAGGTAGCGCCTGGAAACCATCGGATGCCCCAGGTGACCGTCGGCGGCCTCCCCGCACATCTCGGTCATCGCCTCGCCCACCGCCGCGACGAAAACCCTGGGGACGGAGTAGGGGTGCGGCTCCGGCGTGAACATCGGGGTCATGATCTTGTGCGTGTAGAAGTCGCCCTCGAAACGCAGCTTGCCGCCGTCCTGCCACGCCGACCAGATCGCGTGCAGCGCGGCGACGAACTCGCGCATCCGGCGCGCGGGTTGGCTCCACGGCATGCTGAAGCGTTTCTCGATGTGCGGTTGAATCTGGGTGCCCAGGCCGAGGATGAACCGGCCCTTCGAGTACGCCTGCAGATCCCAACCGATGTTCGCGACGATCATCGGGTTGCGGGCGAAAGCCACCGCGATGTTGGTGCCGAGTTCGAGCCGCGACGTGTGCTCGGCGGCCAGCAGCAGCGGCAGGAACGGGTCATGGCTGGTCTCCGCGGTCCAGCCGCCGTCGTAGCCCTCTCGTTCCAGGGCCACGGCCGCGTCCGTCACCCGTGCGAGTTGATTGGGGATGCCCCCGTCGACCTTGAGTCGGGCGGCGTCGGCCATGCGGGTAACTTTACAGTAAGCAATCCAGTATGTGACCACACGCATCTGGTCGCGTGACAGAACCTCGATGAGGTAGGACATAGGCATGCCGAACACCCAGGACTGGGGAGAAACGCTCGACGACCTCGGGCGGCGCCGTCAGCACGCACGGGACATGGGCGGACCGGAGCGGCTCGACAAGCACCGCGGCAAGGGCAAGCTCGACGCCCGCGCGCGCATCGAGCGCCTCCTCGACCCGGGGACGTTCCGCGAGATCGGCACCCTGGTCGGGGGCCAGGTGGCCGCGGACGGGATCGTCGTCGGTTCCGGCTTGATCAACGGCTCGCCGGTGATGCTGGGCGCCGAGGACTTCACCACGATGGCCGGCAGCATCGGGCCCGGTGGCAACTCCAAGCGCTACCGCATCGCCGAACTCGCACTGCGCGACAGGATTCCGTTGGTGATGCTGCTGGAAGGCGCCGGCTTCCGTCCCGGCGGCGGACACTACGGCCGCACCCCCACCGATCTGCTCGCCCAGGCGCAGTGCTCGGGCCGGGTGCCGACCGTCGCCGCCGTGCTCGGCCCGTCTGCCGGGCATGGCGCGCTCGTCGCCCCGGTCTGCGACTTCCGGATCATGAGCGCCCAGGGCGCGATCTTCACCGCCGGACCGCCGGTCGTCAAAGAGTCCACCGGAGAAGAGATCTCGAAGGAGGACCTCGGCGGACCCGTCACCGCCTTGCCGAGCGGGGTGATCCACAACGTCGCCGACGACGACGAAGCGGTGATCGCCGACATCCGGCGGTACCTGTCGTATTTCCCGCGCAGCGCGTGGTCGTACCCTGCGCCGCTACCGCCGGACCAGGACAGCGAGCCACGCGTGACGCCCGAACTGCTCGACATCGTCTCGCGCGACAACCGCCGCGTGTACGACATGCGCGCCGTCCTCGACGTGATCTTCGACCGGCCCGACTGGTTCGAGGTGCAGCCACAGTACGGCAAGGCGATCATCTGCGCGCTGGCGCATCTGGGCGGGCATCCGGTCGCGGTGGTGGCCAACCAGCCCCAGGTGATCGCCGGCTCAATCGACGCCGACGCCGCGGACAAGGCGGCGCATTTCATCTTGGTGGCCGACTCGTTCCACCTACCCATCGTCTTCCTTGCCGACAACCCGGGCATGCTGCCCGGCAGCCGCTCCGAACGCAGCGGGGTGCTGCGCGCCGGCGCGCGGATGTTCGCCGCCCAGACCGCGGCCACCACGGTCAAGCTGCATCTCACCTTGCGCAAGGCCTACGGATTCGGCTCGATGGTCATGTCGCTGTTGGGTTTCGATCACCAGAGCGCGACCTTCGCCTACCCCGGCGCGACCATGGGCGCCATGAGCGCGGCGGCGCTGGGCCGGGCGACGCATGCCGGTGAGGACATCACCGCGAAACTGCGTGACGCCGAGCTGCAGGCGTCCTATCGCTCGGCCGAACATCTGGGATTCGACGAACTCATCGATCCCAGGGAGACCCGCGATGCCTTACTCGGTGCGCTGCTTCGTGGACTGTCCAGCCGGCAGGCCGCCGCGGAGCCGGTCAGTCGGACCGTCATCATGCCCTGACCGGCGCTACTCCCCCGCCCGGTACGCCGCGATCACCGGCTCCAGTTCGTCCGGGGTGGCGCCGTGCATGATCACCGCGTCGGCGCCGTAGTCGAACTCCTTGCGGACGCGGTCCGCGCATTGGCCGGCCGACCCGGTGGCCGACGGTTCGAGCCACTCGTCGGGGATCAACGTCGCGATGTGCTCGATCTGCTCCGCGGTGGCCTTGTGGTCGATTCCACCGGCGATCGACGTCACCACGGGGTCTTCCCGGAAGCGTTGCAGCACAGCGGGATCCCAATTGTTGGTCCGCACCATCAGGTCGCCGTAGCCCTGCAGGTAGGTGGCCAGGCGCGCGACCGTCTTCTTCAGCCGCAACTCCTCGGGAAGGTGGTCGCCGACCGTAGCGAAACACGACCAGACCCGCACGCTGTCCGGGTCGCGGCCGGCCTTTTCGGCGGCGGACTTGACGGTCTTGACGCAGCGCTGCAGCGTCTCCGGGGTGAAGTAGGTGTGCAGGATGACGTCGTCGAACACCCGGCCGCCGAGCGCCAGCGTGTTCGGCCCGAAGGCCACCAGCGCCAACCGGATGTCCTCGTTGAAGTCCGGATCGAGGAACAGGATCGGGTACTTGCCCATCGGGCCGTCATGGTTGAAGATCAGCTCGCCGTGCCACAGCCGGCGCATGACCTGGGCCCAGTCCTCCATCTGCGCGGTGGTGACCGCCGGAATGCCGAACGCCCCGTAGATCGCCGCGATGCCGCGGCCGATACCCAGCGTGAAGCGCCCGCCGGAGAGCCGGTGCATGGTGGTGGCCCACGACCCGGTGATCAACGGGTGGCGGGTGTTGTGATTGGTTGCCGCGGTGGCGATCTGCATCCTGGTCGTGACGGCGCAGGCGGCCCCGACGAGGCTCGACGCCTCCTTGACGTTCCACCGCTCGGAGATGAACGCGGTCCCCATGCCCAGCTCCTCGCCGCGGCGGGCCTCGTCGACCAGCGTCGCCGGCCCCTCCCCGCCGGCGCCGGCCAGCAGGTAGTAGCCCAATTCATCCAAGGTGCGCTCGCTCAACTCCAAACTCCTTGCCGGTAGCCGCAATTCCAGACTTCGGTGATCCGCCCGTCGACGACGCGGAACACCTCGATGCTGCCGACGTTGGTTTGGGCACCGTCCTTGGTGGTCATCGACGAGTCGTAGACGATCGCGACGTGCTCGCCGTCGTCACCGGCCGCGACGACCTTCAGGTCGAAGCGCAGCTCGTCGAACAACGCCCAGACGTCCTTGATCCGGGTGACCGCCTGCTCGCGGGTGAGCGTGTGCGCCTCGCCCACCTCGTGCCGGATCACGTTGTCCGCGAACAACTCCTTGGCCAGGGCCAGATCGTGCTGGTTCCAGACCACCAGGTTGTAGAGTTCCACCACCTCGCGGGCCGTGCGCGTGGCCGCCATCAGCCGACCACGCCGCGCAGGAATCGGTCGGTCACCCGCTGCACCCGCCGGGAGAAGATGTGTCCCACATGGCTGCCGTCATACCAGTACAGCTCGCCGCCCCAGCGCTGCTGCAACGCGACCGCGGGCTCGCGCATGGCCATCCGGTCGTGCCAGGCGCCGACGATGAGTCGCCGGTCCGGCGCCGGCGCCGGGTCGACCTGCAGCGGATCGATCACCGAGGTCAGCTTCGCCACGTCCGGGGACGCCAACAGCTCCCGGAATCCGTCCCGCGACGATCCCCCACGGCCCAGGTGCCTGGCGATCATCGCGTTGAGACCGAGGATCGGCGTGTACAGCGCGACCGCATCGATCTGCCTTTCCAGGTGTGAAACCAGCGCCGCGACCGGAGTTCCCATCGAAATACCGGCCACCACAACGGCACTCGCCTGTGGCTGCACCCAGCGCACCACCGCGCGGATCTCCGACACCGAGCGCATCATGCCGGCGACGTTGCCCAAGGGGTCCATATCCGGGTAGGCCGGCCATTCCCGGCGCCGGCAACCGTGACCGGGCTGCACCGGCAGTGCGACGTTGAACCCCAACTGGTGGTGGATTCGGCCGATGCGGGTCAGCAGCAGGTCTTCCGTGCCGCCCTGACCCGCGCCGTGCACCCAGATGAGCCACGGTCTGGGGCCATCGGTGTGCCGGCACAGGTGCACCACCGCACGCGCGGGCCCGCCCAGGCCCTCGGCTCGCAGCGTTTTCGGCAACCCCGGATCGTGCTCGAACTTCATCCGCTCGTAGGCGAGATTGCCGATGCGGCGCCGCCGCACCGAACTCGGGCGCAACGGCGGCGGGTCCGCGTGCGCGCGGTCGATGCCCAGGGCGGACAACTCCTCTGCGGCGGCCGCGCAGCCCCCCAGCGGCCGCATCGCCGCCGGTTGGCCGCCGATCAGTGAAAAGCCACTCAGCACAAGCTCATCCAGCAGCACCTCGCCGAACTGGCGCACACCGCGTGGGGACACGGGCGCCCAGCCGGTCGATTCGCTCAGCCCGGCCACCGTCCGGGGCAGCAACATGCCGAGCTCACGGGTCGCGTCCCTGGCGAGGTCAAAGCCTTGCGTCAGCTTCGGCATGCCGCCGCCCGACCCAGCACCATCGGCGCGAAGTTGTCGGTGCCCGCCAGGGGTGGGACCGTCTTCGGGGCGGCACCCGCCGTGGAAACCGCCACGTCGAGGGTGACGACAGCCGCCTGTGTCATTTCACTCCTTGCCGTGCGCGGACCGGACTGCTGAAATCTATACTGTAACGGACTTAGTATCAGGCAATCGGAGGCTCCGGCGTGAAAGTGCCATTCACCTGGAAGGTCACCGGGTGGTTCATGGTCGGGTGGTCGCCCGAATTTCCGGTCGGCGAGGTGCGCCCGCTGCACTACTTCGGCGAGGACCTGGTCGCCTACCGCGCGGAGTCCGGTGAGCTGCACGTCCTCGAGGCGCACTGCAAACATCTCGGCGCACACATCGGACACGGCGGCAAGGTGGACGGCGACTGCGTCGAATGCCCGTTCCACGGCTGGCGGTGGGGCCCCGACGGCACCAACCGGTACATCCCCTACCAACCAGACCGGCCCAACCGCGCGCTGCGGCTGCGGGTGTACCCGGTGCGCGAACAGTACGACTGCGTGTTCATCTGGCATCACCCGGACGGCAAAGAACCGCAGTGGGAAATGCCCGACATCTTCTTGAAATTTCCGCAATTCGAGACCGACCCGACCGCCTACTACCGCGCGTACCCGGAATTCTCCCGGCACGCGGAACGCGAGCCGGTACATCCGCAGATCGTCGCCGAAAATGCCCCCGACAGCGCCCATTTCGAGTACGTGCACCACGCCACGGTGACACCCCGGGTCCTGGACTGGAAGATCGTCGACCACGAATGGCAGTTCGTCGCGGGCTGGCCGGACGCGCGCAGCGACAACCCGGAGGATCTGGCGCTGCGGTTCCACAGCCACCTGTTCGGACTCGGCGGGGCGATCAGCGTCTTCGAGGGGGCGCAGAACCACCGGCTGATCTTCACCTGCACACCGGTCGACGATGAATGTTCGGACCTGTTCTACTCGATCTGGTGGCCGCGGGTTCCGGGCGATGACTCCGACGTACCGGACGGCAAGCTGCGCGACATGATCGAAAAGCAGTTCCTGTCCACCGTCTTCGACGACCTGCAGATCTGGCGCTACCAGAAGTACGTGGAGCATCCGGCGCTTTCCAAGGTGGACGCGAAAGGGTATATGGCACTGCGTAAGTGGGCGACACAGTTCTATGACGTCGGGCCGGGGGTGGGCGCGCCGGCATGACAGGCGAACTGGTCGAAATCGCGGCGCCCGAGCACACCGCGATCGTCACCCAGGAATGCCAGGGGGCGGTCGTCGGGCCCGACGCAGGGCTGGCCAGGCTGGCCGAGGAAGCGCGCCGGGTCGCGCTGCCGAACATCGTGCGGCTGCTGCCCGTGGCCCGGGCCGCCGGCGTCCGCGTCGTGCACTGCCTGGTGCAGCGGCGGCCCGACGGCCTCGGTTCCAATCACAACGCGAGGATCTTCGCCATGGGCCAGGGGCAGGTCAACATCACCCCGGGCACCGCAGGGGCCGCCCTGCTGCCCGAATTAGGACCGGAGCCAAGCGATCTGGTGCTGAGTCGCTGGCACGGCGTCGGACCGATGGGCGGCACCGATCTGGATGCCGTACTGCGCAACCTCGGGGTGTCCACCATCGTCATCGTCGGCGTGTCGCTGAACATCGCGATCCCCAACGTCGTCATGGACGCCGTCAACGCCGCCTACCGCGTCGTGGTGCCCCGCGATGCGGTCGCCGGCATACCCACCGAATATGGAGAGGCCGTCATCGCCAACACCCTGTCGTTGCTCGCGACCATCACCACCACCGACGAGTTGCTCCGAACGTGGGCCCCGAAATGACCGACACCGAGCCCGGAGTCCGCGGCGGATTCCCCGACATCAGGCCCGCCGACCACGCGCCGCCGGGCCTGGGCCGATTCGTCACCGCGCTGCGCCGCTTGCAGGATCTGACCGTAGCCAGCAACCCGGACAGTTCGGCGTGGACCGCCGCCGCCCGGCACATCGAGAACGCGTGTGCGTTACTCGACGGCCATCAGGTGCCCGAAGGCTTGGCGCCGGCCGGCCGCGTCCTCGAGCTACCCGGCCTGGGGCATCCCCTGATGCCGCCGTGGACCATCACCGAGTCCGGGCCGAACGGCGTCACCATGTCGGGGCATTTCACCCGGTCGCACGTGGGCGGGAACAACGCCGTGCACGGCGGCATGATCCCCCTCTTCTACGACTGGCTGCTCGGCATGGTGGTCTCCACCGCCGGCACTCCACCCACCCGAACGGCCTACCTGCACGTCGACTACCGGAACATCACCCCGATCGACGAGCCGCTGACGGCGGCCGGCCGCATCACCGACATCGACGGCAGGAAGATCTTCATCTCGGCTACGATGACGGCCGCCGACGGCACGCTGCTCACCGAAGCGAACGGCCTGATGGTCCGACTGCTCCCGCACCAGCCTTGAAAGGCGAAATGTCCGACACGGAAACACAGTTCACGGTTCCCGGCGTCGCGGCCGCCGTCGCGGCCGCAATCCCCGATCGGGAATTGCTGATTCAAGGCGCACGGCGGTACAGCTACCAACAGGTGATCGAACGCTCACACCGCCTCGCCGCGTACCTGCACTCTCGCGGGCTGGGGTGCCGCACCGAACGCTCGGCGCTCGCCGGCCACGAGGTCGGCCAGGACCTGCTGGGCGTGTATGCGTACAACGGGAACGAATTCGTCGAGGCGCTGCTCGGCGCGTTCGGAGCCCGAGTCGCCCCGTTCAACGTGAACTTCCGCTATGTCAAGAACGAGCTGCATTATCTGCTGGCCGACGCCGGGGCGACCGCCCTGGTCTATCACGCGGCCTTCGCGCCGCGGGTGGCCGAGATCCTGCCCGATCTCCCCCAGCTGCGGGTGCTGATCCAGATCGCCGACGACTCGGGCAACGAATTGCTATACGGTGCAGTGGATTACGAGTCGGCCATCGCGTCGTGCGCACCGGAGCCACCGCCGCTGCAGCATTCCCCCGACGACCTGTACGTCCTGTACACGGGCGGCACGACGGGGATGCCGAAAGGCGTGCTGTGGCGCCAGCACGACATCTTCATGACGTCGTTCGGCGGACGCAATCTGATGACCGGTGAGCCCTTCGGCTCGGTCGAGGAGATCGCGGCCGGGGTCCTCGCCGGTCCGGGCACCAAGTTGATGATCCTGCCGCCGCTGATGCACGGCGCGGCCCAGTGGAGCGTGATGACGGCCATCACGACCGGGCAGTCCGTCGTTTTCCCCGCTGTGGTCGATCACCTGGACCCAGAGGAGGTCGTCCGCACCATCGAGCGTGAGCGGGTGACCGTGGTGACGGTGGTGGGTGATGCGATGGCGCGCCCGCTGGTCGCCGCGATCGAGAAGGGGATCGCGGACGTGTCGTCGTTGGCCGTGGTGGCCAACGGCGGTGCGCTGCTCACCCCGTTCGTCAAGCAGCGGTTGATCGAGGTCCTGCCGAACGCCGTGGTGGTCGACGGCGTCGGTTCCTCGGAGACCGGCGCGCAGATGCATCACATGTCGACGTCCGGGGCCGTGTCGACGGGCACCTTCAACGCCGGGCCGGACACCTTCGTGGCCGCCGAGGACCTGGGCGCCATCCTGGATCCGGGTCACGACGGTATCGGCTGGCTGGCGCAGCGCGGTTACGTGCCGCTCGGCTACAAGGGCGACGCGGCCAAGACCGCCAAGACATTTCCCGTCATCGACGGCGTGAGATACGCGATTCCCGGGGATCGGGCGCGGCACCGCGCCGACGGCAGCGTCGAACTGCTCGGCCGCGATTCGGTGACGATCAACTCGGGCGGCGAGAAGATCTTCGCCGAGGAGGTCGAGACCGCGATCGCCTCGCATCCGTCCGTGGCCGACGTGCTGGTGGCGGGGCGCCCCAGCGAGCGGTGGGGCCAGGAGGTGGTCGCCGTCGTCGCCGTGACGCCAGGCGCCCGGGCGGACGCCGACGAGTTGATCGCGCACGCGGCGCAATCGTTGGCCCGCTACAAACTTCCCAAAGCGATCGTGTTTCGCCCGGCGATCGAGCGCAGCCCGTCGGGCAAGGCCGACTACCGCTGGGCGCGCGAGCAGGCGGCGAACGGCTGAGGAGGTTCGCGACTTCTACGGTTAGCCCATATTGTCTACTGTAAGAATTACAGTACGATCATACGCGTGACGACCCACGTCCACGCCGCCGCCGATGCCGACGGTCAGACCGTCAGCCTGCGCGACCCCTACCCGTTCTTCGCCCGTAAGCGCCGCGAGGCCGGGGTTTTTCGGGGGACGGTGATGGACTACTCCAAGACGCCCGAGGCGCTGATGCCCAAGCGCGAGTACTCCGCGGTCTCCTTCGAAGCGGTGAACAAGGTGTTTCGGGACGGCCGGGTGTTCAGCTCCGCGCCGTACGACAAGACGATCGGCCTATTCATGGGGCCGACCATCCTGGCGATGGAGGGAAAGAAGCACCGCGACCATCGCAACCTGGTGTCCGCGGCGTTCAAGTCCAAGGCGCTGGCCCGCTGGGAGGACACCATCGTGCGGCCGATCTGCAACGCGCTGATCGACGAGTTCATCGACAACGGCGAAGCCGACCTGGTCCGGAATTTCACCTTCGAGTTTCCCACCCGCGTCATCGCCCGACTGCTCGGATTGCCCGCCGACGATCTGCCGACGTTCCGTAAGCGCGCCGTGCAATTGATCAGCTACCACGTCGACTATGAGCGCGCCTTTGAAGCGTCGGCGGCGCTCAAGGATTACTTCGTCGGGCAGATCGAACGGCGCAAGTCCACTCCCACCGAGGACATCATCGGCGATCTGGTCACCGCGGAGATCGACGGCGAAAAGCTAAGCGACGAAGCCATTTACTCCTTCCTGCGGCTGCTGCTGCCGGCCGGGCTGGAGACCACGTACCGCTCGTCGGGCAACCTGCTCTACCTGCTGCTCACTCATCCCGACCAGTTCGCCGCGGTGCAAGCCGACCCCGGGCTGTTGCCGCAGGCGATCGATGAAGGACTGCGCTTCGAGACGCCGCTGACCACCGTGCAGCGCTTCACCACCGAGGACACCGAACTGGAGGGCGTCGAGATTCCGGCGCGGTCGGTGATCGGCGTGTGCATCGGGGCCGCCAACCGCGACGAGCGGCGCTGGGAGCGCTCGGAGCAGTTCGACATCTTCCGCAAGCACCTGCCGCACATCTCCTTCGCCGCCGGCGAGCACACGTGCCTGGGTCTGCACCTGGCGCGGTTGGAGACCCGCGTCGCGGTGGAGTGCCTGCTGGATCGGGTAACCAACGTCAGCTTGGTGACCGACGACGACCCCCACATCCACGGCCAGCCCTTCCGTTCGCCGACTTCGCTTCCCGTGACGTTCGACGCCAAGTAGGGTCCCGAAAATGGTCAAAGTTATGTCGGGCTTCCGGGTCCTGGAACTCGCGCAATTCACCTTCGTCCCGGCGGCGGGCGCCATCCTGGCCGACTGGGGCGCGGACGTCATCAAGGTCGAACACCCGCTGCGCGGCGATACCCAACGCGGCTTCATCAACATGGGTGGCATCCAACTCGATCCGGAGCGGCACCCGCTGATGGAACATCCCAACCGGGGCAAGCGCAGCGTCGGGATCGACGTCTCGACGCCGGGCGGTCAGGAGGTGATCTACGAACTGGCCAAGACCTCCGACGTATTCCTCACCAACTACATGCCGGCACAGCGGCAGAAGCACAGGTTCGATGTGGAGCACATTCGCGCGGTGAACCCGAACATCGTCTACGCGCGCGGTTCGGCATACGGCGACAAGGGCGCCGAGCGTGACACGGGCGGCTACGACGGGACGGCGTTCTGGACGCGCAGCGGCATCGGGTACGCGCTGACCCCGGAGGAGCTGGGTGGTGCGCTGGGACAAGGCATCCCAGCGTTCGGCGACTCCATCGGCGGCATGTTCATCGCCGGCGGCATCTCCGCGGCGCTGCTGCATCGCGAGCGCACCGGCGAAGCCCTCGAGCTCGACGTGTCGTTGCTGAGCACCGCGTGGTGGGCGGCGGGCGCGAGCGTGACGCAGGGCATGGAGACCGGACAGGTGATGCGCACCCCGATGCCGGGCGCCGCCGGCGCGGTGTCGGTGAACCCCTTCATGGGCAACTACGAAACCTCCGACGGCGGCACCATCAACCTGTGCATCATCAGCCCGACCGGTCTGATCCGCGACACGTTCGAGCATCTCGGCATCCCCGAGGCGGCCGACGACCCCCGCTTCTCCGACGTGCTGCCCCTGATCCAGAACGCCAGCGCGGCCGCCGAGCTGATCACAAAGGCCTTCGCCGCCAAGCCCTTCGACTACTGGCGGCAACACCTGAAGACGATGAAGGGCCAGTGGGCGCCGTTCCAGAGCCTGCTCGACCTGGTCGAAGACGAGCAGGCGCTGGCCAACGACATGGTCAGCGAGGTCGAGCTCGCCAGCGGCGGAAAGCCTTTCCGCGTCGTGCGCGGCCCGGTGCAGTTCAACCACGAGCCGCTGGTGACCACGCGGGCACCGCAGGCCTCCGAGCACACCGAGATCGTGCTGATGGAGCTGGGCATGGATTGGGACCGCATCGAGAAACTGAAGGAATCGGGAGCCATTGCCTGACTGAGCTTGCGCCGAGCGTGCACTCAGGGCGAAAAGTGGGCTGATTTCCCGCCCTGAATGCACGTTCGGCGCGCGATTCAACCCGCCTTCTTGGCCGGCGGCGCGTACGCGGGCTTGCCCAGACCGAGCATGTACTGGGCGATCATGTTGCGGAACACCTCCAGCGTGCCGCCATAGATTCCGACCAGCGGGGCGAATCGGTAGGCATATTCGGCGCTGCCGTCATCGGCGGCCCCGTCGGTCCCGAAGGGCAGCGTCGAGGCCGTGCCGAGGAGGTCCATGAGTTCCGGTGAGATGTCACGCATCGTCTGCGCGATGGCGACCCGGCCGAAGATGCTCGGGGTGGCCAGCGCCGTCTCCAGTCGGGCAACGCAGCGGCCCAGCCGATACGCGACGGACCTGTCGTCGATGAGCCGGCGCCCGTCACCGTCGGGTCGTGTCACGGCCGCCGCGGCCCGGTCCACGGCCTGGGACAGAAATCCGGCCTGGTGCATCATGATTGACGTGTCCTGCAGCCCGTCCGGCGCGGCGGCGACGGCACCGTGCTCGACGTTGAGCGGTTCGCGCAGCACCGTCCAGCCGCCGTTCACCTCGCCCAGCCGGTACTTGTCGGCCACCCGGACGTCGCTGTAGTAGACGATGTTGGTCCGGTCGCCGTCCACCGTGCGGATGCCCTGGATTTCGATGCCCGGCGAATCCAGCGGGACCAGGAACATGGTCAGGCTCTTGTGCTTCGGCGCGTCGGGGGCGGTGTTGGTGATCAGGAAAACGTACTGGCAGTTGTGGGCGCCGGTGGTGAACATCTTGGAGCCGTTGATGATCCATTCGTCCCCGTCACGTACCGCTCGCGTCTTACAGGTGGCGACATCGGAGCCGCCCTCGGGTTCGGTGTAGCCGAGGCACAACCGCACCTCGCCGCTGAAGACCTTCGGCAGCACCTCCTCGCGCAGTTGCGGCGACCCGAACTTGTCCACCGAACGGGCCACCATCGCGGTGGTCCCCCACGTCACCCAGGGAACGTGCACCCGCCGCTTCTCCAGCTCCCAGACCCGGCGCCGCACCCGGCTGAAACCGCCCTCGGATTCGGGCTTCCACTCGGCCGCCAAATAGCCTGCGGCGCCCAGCTTCAGGTGCAGGCCCTCGTCGAAATTGTCGCCCGTTTCCCGGTCCCGGCGCCTGACCTCTTCGGTCATGTGCGTGGCCAGAAAGCTGCGCGCCTCGTCGCGGAATGCCTTGTCCTCGTCGGAGAGCTCGACGCGGGAGAAATCCATGGTGCGCTCCTTCCTAGGCCGGCTGGGCCTCGCGGGCGGCCACGATCTCGGCGATGCGCTTGGCCGCGGTGCCCGGATCGCCGCCCGCCAGTGGCCATCCCCGGGCTCGCACGAGGTACGCCGTCGCGGCGGCTTCCGAGGAGACCCCGAGGCCGCCTTGGATGTGGACGGCCATCGTGGCCGCCCTGGCGGCCTCTTCGGCCATGAAAACGAAAGCGGACGGCGCCAATTCGGGACGCTCGCCGGGTTCGTTGTCCAGGAACCAGGCGGCGCGCCGCGCCAGGTTCCGCCCGCCCTGGACGGTGATGGCCATGTTCGCCAGTGGATGCGAGATCGCCTGCAGGGTGGCGATGGGCACGCCCAGCGTGTATCGGGTCTTGGCGAACTCGGCCGCGATGGTCATGGTCTCCTCCACCAGCCCGACCAGCGCCGCCGCGGTCAACAGCCGCCACTCGTCCAGCGCCAGTAGGTAAGCCGCGGTCGCGTCGGGCCCCGCGGCGAGGGTCTCACGCGCATCCGCCGCGGCCGGGTCCACCCAGGCCATCGGCAGGCGGCCGATGTTGTCGACCTTCGCCGGGCGGGTGGCGAAGGTCAGGCGCACGACCTCGTCGCCATCGCGCACGATGATCTGGTCGGCGATCGACCCGGAGGGGATCAGCCGCGGGCCGCGGCCGGCGTCGATGCGCGGGTCGAGCGCGGCCAGCTGTTCTCCCTCGGCCACCCCGGCGACGTCGGCGCCCAGACGCCCCAGCAGCCGTGCGGCGCAGACGTGGTCGATCCACGGCACCGGTGCCAGCGACCGGCCGAGTTCCTCGGCCACCAGGGTGAGGTCGACCAGGGTGGCGCCGTCCCCGCCGCACGACTCGGGCAGCGCCATCGTGGTCGCGCCCATCCCGCACAGCCTCTCCCACAGGTTCTTGTCGAAACCCGACGGCTCTGCGGCGCGGACGGTTTCGATCGAACAGTGGGTCTTGAAAAACTGTTTGTACGCATCCTGCAGGGCCACATGGTCGGGCGACAGACTGTAGTCCAGTCTGCGTAGTTCGAAGCGGTCCATCGTTAATCGTCCTTCCCGAAGAAGAAGTCCTGCGCGTTGTTGTAAAGGTAGTTGTCCAGCACCTCGGCGGGTAGATCCAGCGCACGGGCTTCGGGTATCACCCGCCGCATGGGCAACACCGGCCAGTCCGACGCGTAGATCACCTTGTTGGGACCGCGCGTGCGCATGTAGTGCAGCAGGCTCTCCGGCAGCCGCTTGGGCGACCACGCCGACGTCATGAGCCGAAGGTTGGCGTACTTGAGCAGCAACCGGATGGCGACGTCCCACCACGGGTCGGCGCCGTGGATCATGCACAGCCGCAGTTCGGGAAAGCGCACGCAGACCCGGTCGAGGTGCATGGGATGCTGGACCTCGCCGGGTATGGGCGGTCCCGGGATGCCCGTGTTGATGCACAGCGGGAGATCGAGCTCGGCGCACTTGGCGTAGAGCGGGTAGTACACCGCGTCGCTGGGCGGGTACTGGCCGTCACCCCAAAAGCTAGGCCCCACTACGGCATACGCGACGGGCAGCTCGCCCGCGACGGCGGTCAGCTCGCGCAGTGACCGCACCGGGCGCAGCAGGTTCACCCCACCCATGGCCAGCGCGAACCGGTCGGGCTTGGCTTCGACGAACTTGCGCGCGGTCGTGGACGGGTTGGCGAGCGAGTCCATCAGGATCGCCTTGCGCACACCCTGTTCGTCCATCTCGGCGAGCAATTCGGACAGGTCGACCGGCGCGAACATCGACTCGGGCCCCTTGAAATAGTCGTCCCTGACCTTGAGCATCCACGTCGGCTGGGATTCGGCCTCCCCGAAGTGGACGTTCACCAGGCAGTCAATCGCTTTGGTGTTCATGACTTCCTTCAGGGTCGGACGGAACCAGCGCGGTCACCGGAACATGTTGGGTAGCTTGCTCTCTGGCCCACCGGTAGTTGGGCTTGCCGTTGCCGAGGCGTTCGATCTGCTCGACGAAGATGATGGCCTTGGGCGCCTTGAAATGCGCCAGTTGCGCCGTGCACGCGTCGTGCAGGGCGTCTGGGCGCAGGGGCGCGTCCGGGTGCGCCGCGACGAGGGCGACCACCTCCTGCCCCCACCGCTCACTCGGACGCCCGACGACCAGGGCGTCGACGACGCCCGGCTGCGCGCGCAGCACTTCCTCGACCTCTTCGACGAAAACCTTTTCCCCGCCGGTGTTCACGACCAGCGAGTCGCGGCCGAACAGGCGAATGGTGCCGTCGGATTCGAGCGATGCCCGGTCGCCCGGTATCACCACCCGCTGGCCCTCGATTTCCGGGAACGTCCGTTGGGTGGCCTCGGCATCGCCGAAGTAACCGAGCGGAATGCGGCCGGTCCGGGCGGCCCAGCCGATCTCCCGCTCACCGAGGCGCAGGAAGCGGGTGCGGTCGGCCGACACCACGGTGGCCCCCTCCCTGGGCTGGAACGTCTCGCTGGCGGTCCCCTCGCGGCTGTGGCCGAACGCCATGTTGCCGCTCTCGGAGGAGCCGTAACCCTCGATGATGGTGATATGGGGCAGGCATTCCATCAGTGCGCGTTTGTGTTTCGCGTTGGTCGCGGCCCCCCCGGTACCGATCGCCTGCAACGAAGACAGGTCGTAGTCACGCGCGCGCAGCTCGGCGATCAGCGGCCCGGCGTACGCGTCGCCCACCATCGTCATCATGCCCACCTTCTCGCGCTCGGCGGTTTCCCAAACCGAACGCACGTCCAGCTTGTTGCGGTCGTCGTAGAGCACCACGGGCAGGCCCGCGCAAAGCGCGGCGAAGGCGGTCCACATGCCGGCGGCGTGCATGAGCGGAGACACCGCGAACCACGGCTGCCCGCCACCGGCGACCTTGTCGTGGATCTCGGTGACGCTGGCATGATCGGCG
The DNA here is from genome assembly GCF_001414075.1 of Mycobacterium sp. UM_11. Lineage (NCBI taxonomy): Bacteria > Bacillati > Actinomycetota > Actinomycetes > Mycobacteriales > Mycobacteriaceae > Mycobacterium > Mycobacterium sp. UM_11. The sequence goes on from NZ_LATC01000082.1 coordinate 15,864, forward strand.
CCCACCATCGACGACACGTACATGTCGCTCTGCCGCCACAACACGCCCTTCGGGCGGCCGGTCGTTCCGCCGGTGCACATCATGATCAGGTCGTCCGGGGATCCCTGGTCCTCGCGCTCGGGGCCGGCGGCCGCCAGGGCGTCGTCTAGCGAAACCGCCTTCGGCAGCTGCGGAACCGCGCTGCCGTCGTCGATGGAGATCAGCAACTCGGTGCCGGCCGGCGGCAACACGTCGGCGAACCGGGCGCCGAGCGAGCGGTGATAGATGATGCCGCGGGGCTTGACGTAGTCGAGCAGATCGCTGATTTCCCGCGGCGAGTAGTGATGGTTGACGTTCACCGGGACCGTGCGCGCCTTGAGGCAGCCGATCAGCATGTCGGGGTAGAGGTCGTTGTACATCAGCAGCGCAATGCGGTCCTGGCCGCACTCCCACCGCTGCAGCCCGGCACGCTCCGCGTAGACACCGAACCCCTTGCCGCCCAGATAGTTCGCCAATCGGTTGGTGCGCCGCGCGGATTCGGCGAACGTGCTCTTGCGGTCACCACACACGGTCATCAGGCGGTCGGGCACGACGTCTGCGATGGCGTCGAGAACCGCGCCTACCGTCCATTCACTCATCGCGTAAGCGGCTAGACGGTCGACGCGACCGGAATGCCCAGCAGTTCGAGGGCGTTGTCGCGCATCACTTTTCGAATATCGGACTCGCTGAAGCCCTTGAGCTCGTCGGCGAACGACACCGGCGACTCGAGGCCTTCGCCGTGCGGCCAGTCGGAACCGAACAGGATCTTGTCGATGCCGATGACGTCGGCCAACTCCGTCAGATCGTCCTCGTAGTAGGGCGCGATCCACACGTTGTTGCGCAGCTGCTCCACCGGGTCCTCGGGGAAATGCCGCGGGTAGTTGTTGGCCACCTTCTTCAGCCGCTTGATCAGCCGATGCACGAAGTACGAACCGTTTTCGATGCTGACCGCCCGCAGTGCGGGGTGGCGGGTGAACACGCCGTGCACGATCATCGAGGCCATCGTGTCATGGATGGCGCGGTCGTCGAGGAGAACCTGGTCCAGGGGATCCTTCTCGCCGAACCCCTCGAAGGTCGCCTTGCCGCCCCACTGCGCCGCGATGTGCAGATAGCCGCTGTCGCTGAGGTGAAAGCCCACCGGCACCCCGGCCTCGGCCAGGCGCGCCCACACCGGGTCGTGACTGCGATCGCCCAGCGACCGCGGCTTCACGACACCGGGCACCGGGGCCGGCCGCACCAGCACCAGCTTGGCACCCCGGGCCAACACGAAGTCGACCTCTTCGAGCGCCTTGGCCGGATCGGCGAGCGAGACGATCGGCGCGGCGATGATGCGGTGGTCGGGCCGGTCGAATCCCCAGTCCTCGTCGAGCCACAGGTTGAACGCGTGCAGCGACGCCATCGTCGCCTCGATGTCCCCCTTGAGCGCCTCCTCGACGCCGCACGCGAAAGTCGGCAGCATGAACGCCGTTTCGATGTCCTGGGTGTCCATCACGGCCACCCGCGCATCGCGGTGTTGGTACTCGGGGTGGCTGGCCAGCCGCTCGACCTTCATCAGCGAGGCCGGGTCGACTCCCTCGGGAATCTCACCGCGGAACAACAAGTCCAGGCATCCCGGCACGATGATCGGGTCGAAGGTGGGGTTGGGGATGAAATGGTTGACCCGATCCCCGATCACCGCCCAGGTGCGCTTGCCGTCGTTGACCATCTGCACGCCGCGGCGCTTGAACCTCTTGTCCAGGTGGCGGGTGAAGGCGTCCAGCGGCTCGTAGTAGTGGTTGTCGACGTCGATCGCCTGATAACCCAAGGTGGACATGATCATCCTTTCCGGCCCTACCGGCGAAACACTAAGCGTCGGTCGAGTTGAGCGAGGGGAATTGCGGGGGTCGCTTCTCGAGGAAGCTGGTGATGCCCTCGATGACGTCCGGCCGTGGCATCGCCTCGTGCAGCAGCACCTCGGCGCGCGACGTGGCGTCCACGACGTCGCGGGTAGCGTCGCCGTACACCTGCCGCTTGATCACTTCCATCGAGGCCGGCGAGCAATTGCGGGCGATGTCCTCCGCGTAGTCCAGCGCGCGCTTCATCAGGTCCTCGGGCGCGACCACTTCCTTGACGAGGCCGAGCGCGGCCGCCTCCTCGGCGAGGAAGGTGCGGCCACTGAGCAGCAGGTCCAGGGCGACACCCCAGGTGGTGAGGCGCGGCAGGATCCAGGAGATGCCGAACTCCGCGATAAGCCCGCGCCGGGCGAAGACCGCGGCGAACTTGGCGCCGGCGGCCGCGAACCGGACGTCGCACATCAGCGCCTGGGTCAATCCGATGCCTACGCAGGCGCCGTTGATGGCCGCGATGACGGGCTTGCGCAGCGTCGTCACGAAATGCGGTGGACGCTCCCCGACCAGATCGGCGAGGTTGGTCTGACTCGCCTTCTCCATCGTGTCCCCGTAGGTCGGAGCGGAACTCGGCGCGCCCAGATACGCGCCGGCGCAGAAACCCTTGCCCCGGCCGGTCAGCACGATCGCCCGGATGGCCGGGTCCCGTTCGGCGCGGTCGATGGCGGAGTAGAACCCGGCGGCGATGTCCGGCCCCCAGGCGTTGAGGCGCTCCGGCCGGTTGAAGGTCACGATCGCGACGCCGCTGCCGGTGGCCTCGTAGAGCACTGCGCCCTCGGAAGCGCCGTCGCTGCCGGACATCTCCCCCGCTACCTCCTCACGATCGCCTTCCGGATTGCGCGATATTTTGTACGCATACTGTATACCTATCGGTACCGTTTTCCACAACCGCCGCCGGACCCCCGCGAACCCCGGCCGAACTGCGGATTTCGAGTCACTGAACCGCACCTGCGACCGCGGTCGCCGACGCCTCCCGATCGACTCGCATCCGCGGGTGTGGCGAGCGCCACGTCCCATCCACGTTTGCTTTCAGCGGCGAATCGGGAAAGCCCACACAGATACCCACTACCAGGGAGGGAAACGCATGGTTGACGTCAAGAGCGGCCCGATCGAGGCGATCCAGGGCATCGTCGAGGCTGTGTTCGGCAAGGCCAAGGAGATCGTCGGCACCATCATCGGTCGCAACGATCTGGTCAACGAGGGCCAGGCCCAGCAGGACAAGGCCGACGCCCAGCGCAGCGCGGCCAAGAAGGAAGCCGCGGCCGAGAAGGCCCGCGGCAAGGCCAAGGCCGCGGAGGCGCGGGAGAAGGCCGAGCAGCAGTAAACGGTTCTCGAGAGGCCCGGTCACCGTCGGTGGCCGGGCCGCTCGGTTTTTACTGTGGGGCAGCCCTTTTGAGCCGCTACGCGCCGATGAGGCCGAGGCGGCGGTAGGCCCGCTCGATCTGGGACTTGGCTTCGGGCGGCAGCTCCGCTTGCGGCGGGCGGGAATGCGGGTAGGAGCCGATTGGCAAGCCCAGCAGCGAGGCGGCGTACTTGAAGGCGCCACCCCAATGGGTGAAATAGTCGGGCCGCCCCGGGTAGCAGGTCCACCACGATCCGACGTCGAGGTCGAACTGGTCCAGTCCCGACTCACGGCCGAAGTCCATGGCCTCGAGCAGCTTGTCGTTTTGCACCAAATCCCAATACTGGGAGAACAATCGCCGCCGCGGCGTCTCGAACAGGTAGCCCGCGGTGCCCAGTTGCGCGGGGCAGACGATGCCGTCACGTAGCCACCCAGCGCGGTATACCGTCTTGTCGCACTCCCAGAGCACCAAGCCGGGGGCCAGTTGGTGCAGCAGCCGACTGCTCGCGGGCCGGAAGGCGCCCTCTTTGGTGGCGCACACCGCGGGCACCTCGTCGTAGATCCGCGCGCTTTCCGCCGCGGTCAGCACGTAGCCGGACGACGGCGAGTTAAACATGCCCAGGGCGATGTCGGTGCGGGCGGCGATGTATTTGAAGAACCGCAGCACGCCCTCCCCACCGTGCGCCTCCATCATCGGCGTTTGGATGTAGGCGATGTCGGCGCCCGCCTCCTGGGCGTGCAGCGTCAGGTTCAGACAATCCTTCGCGGACATGGCCGCCGTGCACGCTTGCACGACAACGTCGGGGTTGGCGGCGCGGCCCTCTTCAATTGCCACCTCCAGCAAGCGCTTTCGCTCGTCGAGGGTCAACGACCAGAACTCGGACAGCCCGCTGGTGCACCACAGCATCGGGTGTCCGAGGTCGCCGACGCAGTAGCGGACAAGCGTCCGATATGCCTCCCAGTCGATGTCGTCCCCGTCCGGACCGCAGAACGGGGTGTAGAGGGAGTCGCCGATTCCCCGCAGTGCCCCGCGCGCCCACGCGCGCGCCTCGCTTGCCGTCGCCACGGCGACCTCCTTCTTCTCAGCCGACTTTCGGACCCTCAGGTGAAGTCCGAACCACCGTCGACGTTGATGTTGGCCCCGGTCATGTAGGAGTTGCGCCGCGAGGCGAGGAAGGCGACCACCGGCCCGATCTCCTCCGGCAGGCCCGCCCGGGGCATGTGCGCGGGGTGGCCAAAGTGTTTGGCAATGGCGTCCATCAGCGCGTAGGGGTCGTCGCCGTCGACACCGACCGACTTGGCCCAGCCGACGAGCGACTCGGAGGCGATGCTGCCGGGCGACACCACGTTGACCAGAATCTCGTCCTTGGCCAACAACAGTGAGAGGTTTTTCGAGACGCTCGTCAGCATCGATTTGGCCGCCGTGTACGCGGGCAGCATGACGCTCTGCCGCTGGGTCGAGTGCGCCGAGAAGTTGACCATCCGCGCCCATGGCGCCTTGCGCAGCAACGGAAGTGCCGCGCGGACGCAGCGCACCATCCCGAGCACGCCGTCTTCGACGGCCTCGCGCCACTGCTCGTCGGTCAGATCGTCGAATGTGCCCGCCGCGCCGGGACCGACCGTGTTGACGAGCACGTTGAGTTCGCCGCCCCAGCGGCGGTCGAGCTCGGCGAACGCCGCGTCGACCTGGCCGGCGTCGGCGATGTCGGCGACGAGCCCAAGCGCATCGGCGCTTCCGCGCGCCTGCAGATCGGCCACCGCCGAGTCGAGCGCGTCACGACTACGGCCGATGACCGCGACCCTGGCGCCCTCGTCGGCGAGGCAACGGGCGGCCGCCAAACCCATCCCCCGGCTGCCGCCGACGACCGCCGTTGTGGCATTCGCCAGGCCTAAATCCATGGCAATTCCCGTGGCTTATCGGGTGACTCGTTCAATGGCTTGTGCCCGGTCATCTTCGCCCGTCCAGCCGTCGTTACCAAAAAGCCTACGATAGGTATTACAGTAGCTGTCTCTTATACACATCTGA
>NZ_LATC01000083.1:0-20885 GCF_001414075.1 Mycobacterium sp. UM_11
GTTCGGGGGCCAGCCGGTAGTCGACGGACACCACGATGGCGTCGGCGCCGACCGCGTGCTGGCGAGCCGTGCCGTCGTAGCTGTCGAGGTCGCCCACGACGAAGCCCCCGCCGTGGAAATACAACACGACGGGCGGCACGGTGCTCTCGGATTCGATTGGCGGCCAATAGATCCGGACGCCGACGGGCCCCGCCGGGCCGGCGATGGCCCGGTCCTCGACGCGCAGCTCCGGGTGCAGCGGCCGGCGGGGCAGGTCGCGGAAGCGCTGCCGCGCCGCGTCAACGCCGTCGTCGGTGGATAGCCGGAAGGGAACCGCATCCAGTACCTTCTGCAGGATGGGGTCGATCGCGGGCTTTTCGTCGGCTGTGTTGTCCAAGCTTGGCATGGAGGTACCGTACGCATCTCGTCTGGTGCTCGGCGGCTGGGTGGTGGCCGGCTGGGCGGCGCTTGGCTACGGCGTCTACCTGACGGTGTTGGCGCTGGGCTCGCCGCCGGGAACCGAGCTGACCGGGCATTGGGTGCTGCAGCCGCTGTTCAAGGCCTCGATGGCGTTGTTGCTGACGGCCGCCGCGGTGGGCCACGCCGTTGTCCGCGAGCGGCGGTGGCTGATGCCCGCCCTGCTGCTGTCGGCCGTCGGCGACTGGGCGCTGGCGATTCCGTGGTGGACCCAGTCCTTCGTCGTGGGCCTGGCCGCATTCCTGTTGGCCCACTTGTGTTTCCTGGGCGCGCTGCTGCCGCTGGTGGCCAGGCGCCCGTCCAGGCCGCGCATCGCTGCCGTGGTCGCCATGTGCCTGGCCACCATCGCGCTGCTGGCGTGGTTCTGGCCGCACCTGGGCAAACTGGCCCTCCCCGTGACGGCCTACATTATGGTGCTGACCGCGATGGTGTGCGCCGCCCTGTTGGCGCAGCTGCCGACGATCTGGACGGCGGTGGGGGCGGTGTGTTTCGCGGCGTCCGATTCGCTGATCGCCATCGGCCGCTTCATCCTGGGCAACGAGGCACTGGCGGTGCCGATTTGGTGGTCGTACGCCGCGGCGCTGATCCTCATGACGGCGGGGTTCTTCTTCGGCCGTGAGGCGCCGGCCGACGCGGGCGACCCGGCGCCGGCCGAGGGCTGACCGTTCCGGGCCGGACGGTAAAGGCGTTGGACGACAACCCATTTCGATTGTGTAGGGCGCCGTGAGCGGCGGCCCGCGCACGCCCGGTGAGGTCGAACCCATCGCCCGGGTGCTGCCGATGCTCTCGGTGCCGCACCTGGACCGTGAGTTCGACTACCTGGTGACGGCCGAGCAGTCCGACGACGCCCAACCGGGGGTGCGGGTGCGGGTGCGGTTCCACGGCCGGCTGGTCGACGCGTTCGTGCTCGAGCGCCGCAACGACACCGACCACCCCGGGAAGCTGGGTTGGCTGGACCGCGTCGTGTCGGCCGAACCGGTGCTGACCCCCGAGATCCGCCGGTTGGTCGACGCGGTGGCGGCCCGCTACGCCGGGACCCGGCCGGACGTGCTGCGCCTGGCGGTGCCTGCCCGGCACGCCCGGGTGGAGCGGGAAGCCGCGGAAGTCCCGCGGCCGGCGCTGCCCGCGCCCGTCGACCCGTCGGCGTGGGAGGCGTACGGCCGGGGCGCGCAGTTCCTGGACGCGCTGGCCGAATCCCGGGCCGCGCGCGCGGTCTGGCAGGCGTTGCCGGGGGAGTCCTGGGCGGACCGATTCGCCGAGGCCGCCGCCCAGACCATCCGCGCCGGCCGGTCGGTGCTGGCGATCGTGCCCGACCAGCGCGACCTGGACACCCTGTGGCGCGCCGCGACCGCGCGCGTCGAGGAGGCGGCCGTGGTGGCGCTTTCGGCCGGGCTGGGCCCGGCCGCCCGCTACCGGCGGTGGCTCGCCGCGCTGCGCGGCCACGCGCGGCTGGTAATCGGCACGCGCAGTGCGGTTTTCGCGCCGCTGAACGACCTGGGCCTGGTCATGGTGTGGGCCGACGCCGACGACACCCTGTCCGAGCCGCGCGCCCCCTACCCGCACGCCCGGGAGGTGGCGATGCTGCGCGCGCATCAGGCGCGGTGCGCGGCGCTGATCGGGGGCTACGCGCGCACCGCCGAGGCGCAGGCGCTGGTGCGCAGCGGCTGGGCGCACGACATCGTCGCGCCCCGGGCGGTGGTGCGCGCCCGCACACCGCGGGTGGTCGCCCTCGACGACACCGGCTACGCCGACGAACGCGACCCGGCCGCGCGCACCGCGCGCATTCCGTCCATCGCCCTGCGCGCCGCCCGGGCGGCGCTCGAGGCCGGGGCGCCGGTGCTGGTGCAGGTGCCCCGGCGCGGCTACGTCCCGTCGCTGGCGTGCGCGCGCTGCCGCACCATCGCGCGGTGCCGGCACTGCACCGGCCCCCTGTCGTTGCAGGAGGGCGGCCAGGCGCTGGTCTGCCGGTGGTGCGGGCGCATCGACCCGACGCGGCGCTGCGCGCGCTGCGGGTCGGACGCCGTCCGCGCGGTGGTGGTCGGGGCGCGCCGCACGGCCGAGGAGCTCGGCCGCGCATTTCCCGGTACCGCCGTGATCACCTCGTCGGGGGACGGCGTCGTGCCCGAAGTCGCCGCCGGCCCGGCCCTGGTGGTGGCCACCCCGGGCGCCGAGCCCGCCGCGTCCGGCGGCTACGGCGCGGCGTTGTTGTTGGATACCTGGGCGCTGCTGGGCCGCCAGGACCTGCGCGCCGCCGAGGACGCGCTGTGGCGCTGGATGAGCGCCGCGGCGCTGGTGCGGGCCCGCGGGGACGGCGGCATGGTGCTGGTGGTGGCCGAATCTTCAATTCCCACAGTGCAATCGCTGATCCGCTGGGATCCGGTGGGGCACGCCGATTCGGACCTGGCGGCCCGGACCGAAGTGGGCCTGCCGCCGAGCGTGCACATCGCGGCCCTCGACGGTGCCGCGGAAGCGGTGGCGGCGCTGCTGGACGAGGCCGGGTTGCCGGACGGGGCCGATGTGCTGGGGCCGGTCGATTTGCCGGCGGGCGTGCGCCGCCCGGCGGGCACCCCGCCCGGGGTGCCGGTGACGCGGATGCTGGTGCGTGCCCGCCGGGAGCAGGGCCTGGCGCTGGCCGCGTCGCTGCGCCGTGGCGTGAGCGTGCTGTCCGCGCGCCAGGCCCACGAGCCGGTCCGGGTGCAGATCGACCCGTTGCACATCGGATGACCTCCCCAAATTTTGCCAAAGGGGATAGTATGCGTCGGAAATAGTGCCTGACTACGATATTGGAAGGTTGTTACACTTCCACTTCTTTAGCCACCGAGAGGCCGGAGATTCTCCGGAGAGGGGCGAGATGGCAGCGGAGAACGCGACCACGGCGGACGAGTCGCTCGATGCAATTACCGACGCTTTGCTGACGGCTTCCCGCTTGCTGGTTGCCATCTCGGCACGCTCGATCGGCCAGGTCGACGAGACCATCACGATCCCGCAATTCCGCACGCTGGTGATCCTGTCCAATCGCGGCCCGGTCAACCTGGCGACGCTGGCCGGTTTGCTCGGCGTGCAACCGTCGGCCACCGGGCGGATGGTCGATCGGCTCGTCGCGGCCGGACTGATCGACCGCCTCCCGCACCCCACGTCGCGGCGCGAGCTGCTCGCCGCGCTGACGAAGCGGGGGCGGGAGGTCGTGCGTCAGGTCACCTCGTACCGGCGCAACGAGATCGCGACCATCGTCGAGAAGATGCCGCCGGCGGAGCGCCACGGCCTGGTGCGGGCCCTGACCTCGTTCACCGCCGCCGGCGGAGAGCCCGACGTGCACATGGACGCCGACATCGATTTGTAGTGTCGCTCAGCGCTTCTCGGCGGTGACCAACAGGTACTCCCACTTCATGGCGCCATTGGTGAGGTATTGCTGCGCGAGTTCGATGAGTTGGGCGTCGAGCTCGGCGGCCAGCACGCCGTTGTGGCCGATGTTCGCATACGCCTCGATCGTCGGGCCGTAGTGGTTTTTGAAGTACGCGTGCACCGCCTCCGCGGTGTCGAACCGGTTCACTTCCAGCAGGCCCCGCACCGCCGTCAGCCGGCCCACCCGATCGCCGAGCAGTCCGGTGACGTAGCCCTCGCGCCCCCACAACGCGGCCGGCGGTACGGCCTGCGACAGGCTGGGCCGGTAGGGCCGAATGGTGGCGAGCATCCGACCGAAAAACCCCTCCGGGGTCCAGCTGATCACGCCGATCGTCCCGCCCGGCCGGCAGACCCGAACCAGTTCGTCGGCGGCCCGCTGCTGCTGCGGCGCGAACTGCACGCCGATCGCGGAAATGACGACGTCGAACTCGCCGTCGCCGAAGGGCAGGGCGTGCGCGTTGGCTTCCCGGTAGTCGATGGTCAACCCGTGCGCGGCGGCCCGGGCCCGCGACCGCTGCAGCAGCTCGGGGGTGAGGTCGCTGGAAACGACGGCCGCGCCCGTCGCGGCGGCCGGCAGCGTGATGTTGCCGGACCCGGCCGCGACGTCGAGCACCCGCATGCCCGGTCGGATGCCGGCGGCCTTGACCAGGACGGGGCCCAGCGGGGCCATCACTTCCTCGGCCATCAGGGCGTAGTCGCCGAGCGCCCACACCGCGCGATGGGGAGCGGCGTCGCTGATAGTGGTGTCGAGAGTCATCAGGCCTCCTTGAGGGTAAGGAAAGGACTGCCCACTCGACGTCGTTGTCCCTAGCACGGCAGTGCGGCCGGCCGGGATAGAAGCTAACCGCTAGAAACAGTATGCATCAGAAATAATGTACCCACGCAAGTTAAAGTCAGGGCGCGGGTGCGGCTTTCTAGACTGTGCCGGTGCGCCTCGTCTTCGCCGGCACCCCCGAACCCGCGCTGCCCGCGCTGCGCCAACTCATCGATTCGCCCCGTCACGAGGTGATCGCCGTGCTGACCCGGCCCGACGCCGCCGTCGGCCGGCACGGCAAGCCGCAGCCGTCGCCGGTGGCCCGCGAAGCGCTTGACCGGGGCATCCCGCTGCTGCGGCCGGCGCGGCCGAACTCGGACGAGTTCGTCGCCGAACTGTCGGAACTGGCGCCGGACTGCTGCGCGGTCGTGGCGTACGGCGCGTTGCTGCGCGACGGCCTGCTCGGCGTGCCCCCGCACGGGTGGATCAACCTGCACTTCTCGCTGCTGCCCGCCTGGCGCGGGGCGGCGCCGGTGCAGGCGGCGATCGCGGCCGGGGACACCATCACCGGGGCGACGACGTTCCGGATCGAGCCCAGCCTGGACTCGGGCCCGGTCTACGGGGTGGTCACCGAGACCATCCGACCGACCGACACCGCGGGGGAACTGCTTGAGCGCCTGGCCGTTTCGGGTGCGGTGTTGCTGTCGACGACCCTGGACGGCATCGCCGATGGAACGTTGACGCCGCGACCGCAACCCGCCGACGGCGTCAGCATCGCGCCGAAGATCACCGTCGAGCAGGCCCGGGTGCAGTGGGACTTGCCGGCGCACGTCGTGGAGCGCCGGATCCGCTCCGTCACACCCAATCCCGGCGCCTGGACACTGATCGGCGACCTGCGCATCAAGCTCGGCCCGGTGTTCATCGACGCCGATGGCCCAGAGCCGTTGACGCCCGGCGCAATTCACGTCGATCGCAAGAACGTCTGGGTTGGCACCGGTTCACAAGCCGTGCGGCTGGGCCAGATACAGCCGCCCGGAAAGAAACTCATGAACGCCGTCGACTGGGCCCGCGGCGCGCGTCTCGATCCCGCGACGCGGGCGACATGAGCCGGCCCCGGCAATCGGACCGCGGGCGCGGCAGGCGGCGCCGGCCGCTCGACCCCGCGCGCGCCGCCGCGTTCGGCGTGCTGCGGGCGGTCAGCGAGCGGGACGCCTACGCGAACCTGGCGCTGCCCGCGCTGCTGCGCGACCGGGGAATCAGCGGCCGGGACGCCGCGTTCGCCACCGAGCTGACCTACGGCACCTGCCGCACCCGCGGCCTGCTCGACGCGGTCATCGGCGCCGCCGCGGGCCGCTCCCCGGACACCATCGACCCGGTGCTGCTCGACCTGTTGCGGCTCGGCGCCTACCAGCTGCTGCGCACCCGCGTCGACACCTACGCGGCGGTGTCCACGACTGTGGAACAGGCCGGGATCGAATTCGATTCGGCACGAGCGGGTTTCGTCAACGGGGTGCTGCGGGCCATCGCCGCCCGGGACGAGAAGTCCTGGGTCGCGGAGCTGGCGCCCGACCCGTCGCGGGATCCGGTCGGGCACGCCGCCTTCGTGCACGCGCACCCGCGCTGGATCGCCCAGGCCTTCGCCGACGCGCTGGGGACGGACGCGGCCGAGCTCGACGCGGTGCTGGCCAGCGACGACGAACGGCCCGTCGTGCACCTGGCCGCCCGGCCCGGGGTGCTCACCGCGAAGGAACTGGCCGATGCGGTCTCGGGCACGGTTGGCCGGTTTTCGCCGTATGCGGTGTACCTGCCGGGCGGTGACCCCGGCCGGCTGGCGCCGGTGCGCGACGGCGCCGCCCTGGTCCAGGACGAGGGCAGCCAGTTGGTGGCGCGGGCGCTGACCCTGGCGAGCGTCGAAAACGACGCCGGCCGGTGGCTGGACCTGTGCGCCGGACCGGGCGGCAAGACGGCGCTGCTGGCCGCGCTCGGGGCCGCATCGGGTGCGCGCGTCACGGCGGTGGAACCGGCCCCGCGCCGCGCCGATCTGGTGGCCGATAACACCCGGGGACTGCCGGTCGACGTGCTGCGGGTCGACGGGCGGCAGAGCGGGCTCGAGCCGACCTTCGACCGGGTGCTCGTCGACGCGCCCTGCACCGGGCTGGGCGCGCTGCGGCGCCGACCCGAGGCGCGTTGGCGGCGTCAGCCGGCCGACGTGCCGGCGCTCACCAAGCTGCAGCGCGAGCTGCTGGGCGCCGCGATCGCGCTGACCCGGCCGGGCGGGGTGGTGCTCTACGCGACCTGCTCGCCCCACCTGGCCGAAACAGTCGGGGTGGTCGCCGATGCGCTGCGCCGGCACCCGGTGAGCGCGCTGGACACGCGGCCGCTGTTCGATCCGGTCACCGGGCTGGGGGATGGGCCGCACGTGCAGCTGTGGCCGCACCGGCACGGCACCGACGCGATGTTCGCCGCGGCGCTGCGCCGCGAAGCGGGGTAGGGGCCGCACGGTGACGCGCCGCTTGCCCGCGTGAAGCCGCCGCCAAGGCTCAGTAGTGTGGCGCACATGCCTGACAACACCGGTAGGCCCCTGATCGCGCCGTCCATCCTGTCCGCCGATTTCGCGCGGCTCGCCGACGAGGCGGCCGCGGTGGTGGGCGCGGACTGGCTGCACGTCGACGTAATGGACAACCACTTCGTGCCGAACCTGACCATCGGCCTGCCGGTGGTCGAGAGCCTGCTGGCCACCACGAGCATCCCGATGGACTGCCATCTGATGATCGAAGACCCCGACCGTTGGGCGCCCGGCTACGCCGAGGCCGGCGCCTACAACGTCACCTTCCACGCCGAGGCCACCGACAACCCGGTCGGGGTGGCGCGCGACATCCGCGCCGCGGGCGCCAAGGCCGGCATCAGCGTCAAGCCGGGCACCCCGCTCGAGCCGTACCTGGAGATCCTGCCCCAGTTCGACACCCTGCTGATCATGTCGGTCGAACCCGGCTTCGGCGGGCAGAGCTTCATCCCCGAGGTGCTGAGCAAGGTCCGCACCGCGCGCAAGCTGATCGACGCGGGGGAGCTGACGATCCTGGTGGAGATCGACGGCGGCATCAACGACGAGACCATCGAGCAGGCCGCCGAGGCCGGCGTCGACTGCTTCGTCGCCGGGTCGGCCGTCTACGGCGCGGAGGACCCGGAGGCCGCCGTCGAGGCGCTGCGGCGGCAGGCCGCCGCCGCGTCACCGCACCTGCGCCGATGAATCAGCCCGTGGATAGCCTCGACGCGGCCATGCGCCTGGCGATCGGGCAGTCCAATCAGGTCAAGGGCACCACCTACCCGAACCCGCCGGTGGGCGCGGTGATCCTGGACGCCGACGGCGTTGTGGTCGGCGTCGGCGGCACCGAGCCCGCGGGCGGTGACCACGCCGAGGTGCTGGCGTTGCGGCGGGCCGGCGACCTCGCGACCGGCGGGACGGCGGTGGTCACCCTCGAGCCCTGCAACCACTACGGCAGGACCCCGCCCTGCGTGGACGCCCTGTTGGACGCGAGAGTCGGTGCGGTGGTGTACGGCGTCGCCGACCCGAACCCGACCGCCGCAGGCGGCGCGGCCCGGCTGACAGAAGCGGGCGTGCGGGTGACGCCCGGCGTCCTCGCCGACGAAGTGGCCGGCGGGCCGCTGCGGGAGTGGCTGCACAAGCAGCGGACCGGCTTGCCGCACGTGACCTGGAAATACGCCGGCAGCGTCGACGGCCGCAGCGCCGCGGCCGACGGCACCAGCCAATGGATCTCCAGCGAGGCCTCGCGCCTGGACCTGCATCGCCGCCGCGCCATTGCCGACGCGATCGTGGTCGGTACCGGCACCGTGCTGGCCGACGATCCCGCGCTGACCGCCCGGTTGCCCGACGGCTCGCTGGCCGACCGGCAACCGCTGCGCGTGGTGGTGGGCATGCGCGAAATACCCTCGGAGGCAAAGGTTCTCAACGACGACTCGCGGACCATGGTGATTCGCACGCACGACCCCACGGAGGTGATCAAGGCGCTCTCGGATCGCACCGACGTCCTGCTGGAGGGCGGTCCCACCCTCGCCGGCGCGTTCCTGCGGGCGGGCGCGGTCAACCGCATCCTGGCGTACGTCGCGCCGACGCTGCTGGGCGGCCCGATCTCCGTCGTCGACGACGTCGGGGTGCCCACCATCGCGCGGGCGTTGCGCTGGCATTTCGACGGAGTGGACCGGCTCGGGCCGGATCTCGTGCTCAGCCTGGTGCCGTGGGGCGACTAGCGGCTACCGTTCGCCCAACGAAACGGCTTGCGGCTCAGCAACTTCGGGCTCCTCGGCGTGTTCCTTGCGGCCACCGATCAGCAGGCCGAGCAGCGCTCCCACGATGCAGATGACGACGGTGGCGCTGAAGATGTCGCCGTACATCATGGCGAACGCCTTGAGGTACATCGTCCCCTGAGCGGCGATGCGCTCCAGCAGGGAGGCGTTGGGCGGTATCGCCGCCGTCAACCCCGCCACGATCTGGTTGAACCGGTACAGGCCCCACGCGCTCAGCGCGGCGACGCCGATCAGCATGCCCGTCATCCGGGCCACCACCACCGCGGCCGACGCGATGCCGTGCTGGGCCGAGGGAACCACGCGCAGCGCCGCGGAGGTCAGCGGCCCGATCACCAGGCCGAGGCCCACACCGGCGACCAACAGGTCGGCGTGCAAAACGGGCAGTTGAACGATCCCGAAGATGTCGTGCTTCTGGCTCAGCACGTCCTGGCGCCAGTAGTGAATCAGCCAGTACCCGTAGGCCGCGATCAGCAGGCCCACGAAGGTCATGGCGCGGTCACCCACCCGGGTGGCGATCCAGCCGCCCAGCACCGCCCCGATCGGCAGCGCGATCAGGAACCACAACAGCAGCCCGGCGGCCTGCGTCTGGTCCATCTGCAGCACGCCCTGGCCGAACAGCTCCACGTCGACCAGCGTCACCATCAGCGCCGCGCCCGCGGCCAGCGAGGCGCCCAGCGCGGCCAGGAACGGGCGGAAGTGCACTCCGGCCGGCTCGATCAGCCGGGTGCGGGAGAACCGTTCCCACAGCAAAAACAGCACCGCGACCACGACCGCCCCGATGACCAGCGGCAGGCCGTAGCTCGGCAGGATCTGTTTGCCGTCGGGCTGCGGGTTGTACAGGCCGATGACGGCCAGGCCCAGGGCGACCGCGAGCAGGACGCCGCCGACCAGGTCGACCCGCTCGGGGTTCTCGACCTTTTCGTGCGACGGCAGGCTGAACTGGATCATCGCCATCGCGATCAGGGTGAGCGGGACGTTGATCCAGAACACGTAACGCCAGTCGTGGAACAAGTACACGATGAAGATCCCGTACAGCGGGCCCAGCACGCTGCCGAGTTCCTGCGCGGCGCCGATGCCGCCGAGCACGCCGGCCCGGTTGCGCTGCGCCCACAGGTCGGCGCCCAGCGCGAGGGTGACCGGCAGCAGCGCGCCGCTGGCCACACCCTGGATGGTGCGGCCGGCGATCAGCAGGTGGAAATCGCCCCAGTGCCCGGCCAGCGCGGTCACCACCGACCCCACCATGAACAGCGCGAGGCTGACCTGCAACACCAGCTTGCGGCCGAACCGGTCGGACGCGCGGCCCAGCAGCGGCATGGCGGCGATGTACCCGAGCAGGTACATCGTGATGATCCAGGTGATGCGCTGCAGCTGGTTGATCGGGATGTGAACGTCGCTCATGATGTCGCGCATGATCGTCACGACGACATAGGCGTCCAGCGCACCGAGCAGGACCGCCAGACTGCCGGCGCTGATCGCGACGCGGCGTCCGGTCTGCGAACTCATGAACTCACCGGCGGCTTGGTGACCTGGACCTGCTCGCCCCAGTTGGACAGCGTCACCTGGATGGAGTTGCCGGAGCTCTTCTGCATGTTGGCCTGCACCAGCTGGTGGTCACCGGTCTCCTGAATCCAGACCGTGCTCGGCACCGGCTGAGTCGCGTTGAACTGCGGCATGATCTTGTTCACCGCGTCCGCCGACACGTTCCCGCTGACGCGAATGGTGTTCTGGCCGTTGATGGTCTCGCGGCCCTCGGCCTTGGCGTTGCTGAAGTTCGCCAGCGCGTTGGCCAGCCCGGTGTCCGGGTTCAGCAACACCGACACGTCGTAGATGTCGGAGGCCTTGCCGAAGTCGCTCCACTTGTTCGGCGTCAGGGTGGCGTACAGGGTGCCGTCGACCACCACGAAGTTGGCGTCGATGTCGGAGCCGCCCAGGGTGATGGTGGCGTTGCCCGACGCGGCGGTGGCCGGCGCCGTGGTGAGGTCACCGGTGAGCGTCTTGATGGGCAGCCCCTGGATCTTGCCCTGAATGCTCAGCACCAGGTGCACGCTCTTCACATTCTTGGTGGCGTCGGCCGACTGCTTGACCAGGGTCGTGGCGTCGGGAAGCGGGGCGCCACTCTGCTTTGAGCCCGACGAGCAGCCGGCGATCAAGGCGGTGGCGAGGGTCAGGGATGCGATGACGGCCGATATACGGCGGCGGGTCTGCATACCTTGCATCGTAGAGGGTGCCCGCGACCGGCTTTCGAGACGCGGGGGCGCAATGGCCGCCCGGCGATGGCGCTTTCGCCTGCTCACCAGCGCCGCCGCCGCGTTCGGGCGTCCGATTAACCTGATTGGCATGTTCACCGGAATTGTCGAGGAGCTCGGAGAGGTGACGGGCCGCGAGGTGCTGGCCGACGCCGCGCGGCTGACCATCCGCGGGCCGGTCGTCACCTCCGACGCCGGGCACGGCGATTCGATCGCCGTCAACGGCGTCTGCCTGACCGTCGCGGAGCTGCTGCCCGACGGGCAGTTCACCGCCGACGTGATGGCCGAGAGCCTCAACCGGTCCAACCTGGGCGCCTTACAGGTGGGCAGCCCGGTGAACCTGGAGCGCGCCGCGGCGGTCAACAGCCGGCTCGGCGGGCACATCGTGCAGGGGCACGTGGACGGGACCGGCCAGGTCGTCGCCCGGACGCCGTCGGAGCACTGGGAAGTGGTGCGGATCCAGATCCCCGCGGCGGTGGCCCGCTACGTCGTCGAGAAGGGGTCGATCACCGTCGACGGCATCTCACTGACGGTCTCGGGGCTCGGCGCCGACTGGTTCGAGGTCTCGCTGATCCCCACCACCCGGGAGCTGACCACCCTGGGCCGGGCCCCGGTCGGAACGCGGGTGAACCTCGAGGTCGACGTCATCGCCAAGTACGTCGAGCGGCTGATGGCGCGCTAGGCCGGCTGCCTCGTCAGCAGGGCTCGCCCGGGGGCGTCCAGTACGGCTCCCCGGACGGGGTGTAGCACGGCGGTGGCGCGTCGGGCGGCGGGACCGTCGTCGCACCGGCCGGAAGGACCCAGTTACCCCAGCGCCCCGGGTCGGTGCAGCCGCCGACGCTCACATGCCGACCGCCGACGTCGGCGCACGCGTCGGCCGTCGCGCGTTGCGGGCAGGCGATACCCGCTCCAAGTCCGGCCGCGAATATCGAGGTCACGACCGGTACCGCCAGTCTCACTGCGATGCTCATGCCGGTCAGCGTAGATTGCTGGCCGCGATCAGGGAGGCGTTTCGCCGCAGTCGGCCTGTCGCTGGGCTGCGCCCGCGGTCCCTGTGAACAGCATCGCAATAGCCGGGCCCCCGCGGTGGTTCATACTGAATGCAACACATGGGCTCCCGGAACCCCTGAGACAGCAAGGTAACGACGATGACGAGGTTGGACTCCGTCGAGAGGGCGGTTGCCGACATTGCGGCGGGCAAGGCCGTGGTCGTCATCGACGACGAGGACCGCGAGAACGAGGGCGACCTCATCTTCGCCGCGGAAAAGGCGACGCCGGAGTTGGTGGCGTTCATGGTGCGCTACACCTCGGGGTACCTGTGCGTGCCGTTGGACGGCGCGATCTGCGACCGGCTGGGGCTGCTGCCGATGTACGCGGTGAACCAGGACAAGCACGGGACCGCCTACACCGTCACCGTGGACGCGAGAAACGGCGTGGGCACCGGGATCTCGGCCTCGGACCGGGCGACGACGATGCGCCTGCTGGCCGATCCCGCCAGCGTCGCCAACGATTTCACCCGTCCGGGTCACGTGGTTCCGTTGCGCGCCAAGGACGGCGGCGTGCTGCGCCGCCCCGGCCACACCGAGGCCGCCGTCGACCTGGCCCGGATGGCGGGCCTGCAACCGGCGGGCGCGATCTGCGAAATCGTCAGCCAGAAGGACGAGGGCTCGATGGCGCAGACCGACGAGCTGCGGGTCTTCGCCGACGAGCACGACCTCGCGCTGATCACCATCGCCGACCTGATCGAGTGGCGGCGCAAGCACGAGAAGCACATCGAGCGCATCGCTGAGGCCCGGATTCCGACCCGGCACGGCGAGTTTCGCGCGATCGGCTACGCGAGCATCTACGAGGACGTCGAACACGTCGCGCTGGTGCGCGGCGAGATCGCCGGGCCGAACGCCGACGGCGACGACGTGCTGGTCCGGGTGCACTCGGAGTGCCTGACCGGTGACGTGTTCGGTTCCCGCCGCTGCGATTGCGGGCCCCAACTGGACGCGGCGATGGCGATGGTCGCGCGGGAAGGGCGCGGCGTCGTGCTCTACATGCGCGGCCACGAGGGCCGCGGCATCGGGCTGATGCACAAGCTGCAGGCCTACCAGCTGCAGGACGCCGGCGAGGACACCGTCGACGCCAACCTCAAACTCGGGTTGCCCGCCGACGCAAGGGATTACGGAATCGGGGCGCAGATCCTGGTCGACCTCGGGGTCCGCTCGATGCGGCTGCTGACCAACAACCCGGCCAAGCGCGTCGGGCTGGACGGCTACGGGCTGCACATCATCGAGCGGGTGCCGCTGCCGGTGCGCGCCAACGCGGAGAACATTCGCTACCTGATGACCAAGCGCGACAAGATGGGCCACGACCTGGCCGGCCTGGACGATTTCCACGAATCCGTCCATTTGCCGGGCGAATTCGGCGGTGCTTTGTGAGCCCAGCGGCGGGCGTGCCGGAGTTTCCACCGCTGGACGCATCGGGTCTGCGGCTGGCCATCGTCGCGAGCACCTGGCACGCCGAGATCTGCGATGCGCTGCTGGCCGGCGCGCGCAAGGTGGCCTCCGAATCGGGCATCGACGACCCGACGGTGGTCCGGGTGATCGGCGCGATCGAAATCCCGGTGGTGTCACAGGAATTGGCCCGCAACCACGACGCCGTGGTCGCCCTGGGCGTGGTGATCCGCGGTCAGACACCACATTTCGACTATGTGTGCGACGCGGTGACGCAGGGGTTGACCCGGGTTTCGTTGGACGCGTCGACGCCGGTGGCCAACGGGGTGCTCACGACCGACACGGAGCAGCAGGCCCTGGATCGGGCCGGCCTTCCGGAATCGGCCGAGGACAAGGGCGCCCAGGCGACCGCGGCGGCCCTGCAGACCGCCCTCACGCTGCGTGACCTGCGCGCTCGGTCGTGACCGACCCCGAGCACTGGGACGTCGAATTGCGTCCGCACCGCACGCCGATATTCGTTTACGGCGCGGCGGTCATCCTGATCGCGGTGCACATCGCGATCGGCTTTCTACTCAAAACCGGATCCACCGGGGTGGTTTTCCAGACCAGCGACCAGGTGGCGATGGCGCTGCTGGGTCTGGTGCTGGCCGGGGTGGTGTTGCTGTTCGCCCGGCCCCGGCTCCGGGTCGGTGCGGCGGGGATTTCGGTGCGCAACCTGTTGGGCGACAAGCTGATCGAATGGCCGGACGTGGCGGGCGTCTCGTTCCCGGTGGGTAATCGCTGGGCGCGCATCGACCTACCCGACGACGAATACATCCCGGTGATGGCCATCCAGGCCGTCGACAAGGAGCGCGCGGTCAGCGCCATGGACACCGTGCGGTCGTTGCTGGCGCGGTACCGGCCCGACCTGCACACCCACTGAAAGGGCTATCCGCGCGAGCGCGGATAGCCCTTCAGGTGGACGGGTCAGAAGTTCTTACAGTCGGTCATCATCTGCTGGAAGATCGGCAAAGCCTGCTGCGCGCCCTGGTTGTGCTCGATGGCGTGCAGCAAGTTCACGCGCTGATCCGGCGTCGACGCCAGGTACTGCTGCAAGAACTGCTGGTTCGGCGGCGACTGGTCGAGGTACTGAGCGGCCATCGGGTTTTCCGCGTGCACCGCCCGCATCGCCTGGTCGTAGCTGCAGGTCGTGTTGATCATGGGGCCGTAATCGGGGGCAGCGGATGCGACCCCGGCCGCGGCGGTCGACGCCAATGCCAGACCGCCAACCCCGATCGCGAGCCTGGTCAACGAGCGCTTGAACATCTGTGGACTCCCTCCATCGATTGCCACCCACTGTACGTCCAGCTACCCCCTTGGTAGCCAGAACAAACCGTCCACACCGGCGCTTGGTCGTCATAACCCGAGGTCATCGGCAATTTCGCAAAACTGGCGGATCGGTCGGCGGCCTCCCTAATTCATCGCGCGACCGCGCGAATGCGTTACAGGGCCGCCCCCGCCAGGGCCCCGGATCCGGCGCCGCGGCGCGGTGCTCCCGACGGACCGGCATGGCGCCGGCGGCTACTAGCCTGGATGGGTGCCAGATCCCGCCACGTATCGCCCCCCGCCCGGGTCCATCCCGGTCGAGCCGGGCGTCTACCGATTCCGGGACGTGCACGGGCGGGTCATCTACGTCGGTAAGGCCAAGAGCCTGCGCAGCAGGCTGACGTCCTACTTCCAGGATGTCTCCGCCCTGCATCCGCGCACCCGGCAGATGGTGACCACCGCCGCCAAGGTCGAGTGGACGGTGGTCAACACCGAAGTCGAGGCGCTGCAGCTCGAATACAACTGGATCAAGGAGTTCGATCCGCGGTTCAACGTCCGCTACCGCGACGACAAGTCCTACCCGGTGCTGGCCGTCACCCTGGGCGAAGAGTTTCCCCGACTGATGGTCTATCGCGGCCCGCGCCGCAAGGGTGTGCGCTACTTCGGGCCGTACTCGCACGCGTGGGCCATCCGGGAAACCCTGGACCTGCTGACCCGGGTATTCCCGGCCCGCACCTGCTCGGCCGGTGTGTTCAAGCGGCACAAGCAGATCGACCGCCCGTGCCTGCTCGGCTACATCGACAAGTGTTCGGCGCCCTGCGTCGGCAGGGTCAGCGCCGAGCAGCATCGCCAAATCGTCGACGACTTCTGCGACTTCCTCTCCGGCAAGACCGACCGCTTCGCCCGCGAGCTGGAACAGCAGATGAACGCCGCGGCCGAGCGGCTCGACTTCGAGCGGGCCGCGCGGCTGCGCGACGACCTGTCCGCCCTGAAGCGCGCCATGGAGAAGCAGGCCGTGGTGCTCGGCGACGGCACCGACGCCGACGTGGTCGCCTTCGCCGACGACGAACTCGAGGCGGCGGTGCAGGTGTTCCACGTCCGCGGCGGCCGGGTCCGCGGCCAGCGCGGCTGGATCGTCGAAAAGTCCGCGGACCCAGGCGATTCCGGGGAGGAGCAGTTGGTCGAGCAATTCCTGACGCAGTTCTACGGTGAGCAGGCGGAGCTGGGCGGCTCGGCCGACGAATCCGTCAATCCGGTTCCCCGCGAGGTGCTGGTGCCCTGCCTGCCGTCCAACTCCGAGGAATTGACCAGCTGGCTGTCGGGCCTGCGCGGTTCCCGGGTCGCGCTGCGGGTGCCGCGGCGCGGCGACAAGCGGGCGCTGGCCGAAACGGTGCAACGCAACGCCAAAGAGGCGCTGCAGCAACACAAGCTGAAGCGGGCCGGTGACTTCAACGCCAGATCGGCTGCGCTGCAGAACATTCAGGAAGCCCTTGGGCTGGCAGACGCGCCGCTGCGCATCGAATGCGTCGACATCAGCCACGTGCAGGGCACCGACGTGGTGGGGTCGCTGGTGGTGTTCGAAGACGGCCTGCCGCGCAAGTCGGACTACCGTCACTTCGGCATCCGCGAAGCCGCCGGCCAGGGCCGCTCCGACGATGTCGCCTCCATCGCCGAGGTGACCCGCCGCCGGTTCGCGCGGCACCTGAGCGAACAGAACGATCCGAATATGCTGTCGCCCGAAGGGAAGTCGCGCCGGTTCGCCTACCCGCCCAACCTCTACGTCGTCGACGGCGGCGCCCCACAGGTCAACGCGGCCAGCGCCGTGCTCGACGACCTCGGCATCACCGACGTCGCGGTGATCGGCCTGGCCAAGCGGCTGGAAGAGATCTGGGTGCCCTCCGAGCCCGATCCCGTCATCATGCCGCGCAACAGCGAGGGGCTCTACCTGCTACAGCGCATTCGCGACGAGGCGCACCGGTTCGCCATCACCTACCATCGCAGCAAGCGATCGAAGCGAATGACCGCCTCGGCGCTGGATTCGGTGCCAGGATTAGGGGAACATCGCCGCAAGGCGCTGGTGACCCATTTCGGATCCATAGCCCGCCTCAAGGAGGCCACCGTCGACCAGATCACGGCCGTTCCCGGAATCGGAGTGGCCACCGCCACCGCCGTCCTGGAGGCGTTGCGCCCGAGCGGCCCGGAGCAGCCGAATGACGGGTGACGTGGCGGAGGGCAACCCGGCCCAGGCCCGCCCGGAGGGTGGGGCCGGCATCGACGTCGTCCTGGTGACCGGGTTGTCGGGCGCCGGGCGGGGTACTGCGGCCAAGGTGCTCGAGGACCTGGGCTGGTACGTCGCCGACAACCTGCCGCCCCAGCTGATCACGCGGATGGTGGATCTCGGCATGGACGCGGGGTCGCGCATCACCCGCCTGGCGGTGGTGATGGACGTGCGCTCGCGCGGCTTCACCGGCGATCTCGATTCGGTGCGCACCGAGCTGGCCACCCGCAACATCGCGCCGCGGGTGGTGTTCATGGAGGCGTCCGACGACATGCTGGTGCGCCGCTACGAGCAGAACCGCCGCAGCCACCCGCTGCAGGGCGAGGCGACCCTGGCCGAGGGCATCGCCGCCGAGCGGCGGATGCTGGCCCCGGTGCGCGCGACGGCCGACCTCATCATCGACACCTCGACGCTGTCGGTGCGGGGACTGCGGGAGAGCATCGAGCGCGCGTTCGGCGGCGACGCCAGCACGTCGATCAGCATCACCCTCGAATCGTTCGGCTTCAAGTACGGCCTGCCGATGGACGCCGACATGGTGATGGACGTGCGGTTCCTGCCCAACCCGCACTGGGTCGACGAGCTGCGTCCCCTCACCGGACAGGACCCGGCGGTCAGCGAATACGTGCTGAGCCAGCCCGGCGCCGCGGACTTTCTCGACGCCTACCACCGGTTGCTCTCGCTGGTGGTCGACGGCTACCGCCGGGAGGGCAAGCGCTACATGACGGTTGCGATCGGGTGCACCGGGGGTAAGCACCGCAGCGTGGCGATCGCCGAGGCGCTGATGCGGCAGTTGAAGGCCCAGACGGCCGATGCCCAATTGTCGGTGCGGGTGCTGCACCGGGATTTGGGTCGCGAATGAGCGCGCCGACGGATCCCTCGACCAACAACAGCATCGTCGCGCTGGGCGGCGGCCACGGCCTGTACGCCACGCTGTCGGCGGCGCGCCGGCTGACTCCGCACGTCACCGCCGTGGTGACCGTCGCCGACGACGGCGGTTCCTCCGGGCGGCTGCGCAGCGAATTGGACGTCGTGCCCCCGGGAGATCTGCGAATGGCGTTGGCGGCCTTGGCATCCGACAGCCCGCATGGGCGGTTGTGGGCGACCATCCTGCAGCATCGCTTCGGGGGCAATGGGGCGTTGGCCGGCCACCCGATCGGCAACCTGATGCTCGCCGGGCTCTCGGAGGTACTCGCCGACCCGGTGGCCGCCCTCGACGAGCTGGGCCGCATCCTGGGCGTGAAGGGCCGGGTGCTGCCGATGTGCCCGATCGCGCTGCAGATCGAGGCCGACGTGTCCGGCCTGGAGTCAGATCCACGGATGTTCCGGCTTATTCGCGGCCAGGTGGCGATCGCCAGCACACCGGGCAAGGTGCGCCGGGTGCGGCTGCTGCCGCCCGATCCGCCGGCGACCCGGCAGGCCGTCGACGCGATCATGGCCGCCGACCTCGTGGTGCTCGGTCCGGGCTCCTGGTTCACCAGTGTGATCCCGCACGTGCTGGTGCCGGGGTTGGCGGCGGCGCTGCGGGCCACCACCGCGCGGCGCGCGCTGGTGCTCAATCTGGTGGCCGAGCCGGGGGAGACGGCCGGGTTTTCCGTCGAGCGTCATCTGCACGTGTTGGCCCAGCACGCCCCGGGGTTCACCGTGCACGACATCATCATCGACGCCGAGCGGGTGCCCAGTGAGCGGGAGCGGGAACAGCTGCGCCGCACGGCGACGCTGCTTTCGGCCGAGGTCCACTTCGTCGACGTGGCCCGACCTGGTACACCTTTACATGATCCAGGCAAGCTTGCGGCGGCCCTGGACGGGGTCCGGGCGGCCCGCAACGGCCCGGGAGCGCCTCCGGTCACGGCCACCGCGGACATTCGGGTCGACAGTGCAAGCCCACAGACCGGTGCAAGAGGACCGGCCGGCAGCGGACCAAGGGGTGACGACGCGTGGCGATGACGACCGAAGTCAAGGACGAGCTCAGCCGCCTGGTCGTGAAGTCGGTCAGCGCGCGGCGCGCCGAAGTCACGTCGCTGCTGAGGTTCGCCGGCGGGTTGCACATCGTCGGCGGTCGGGTGGTCGTGGAGGCCGAGGTGGACCTCGGCAATGTCGCGCGGCGGCTGCGCAAGGACATCTTCGAGCTCTACGGCTACAACGCCGTTGTGCATGTGTTGTCGGCCAGCGGGATTCGCAAGACCACCCGTTACGTGCTGCGGGTGGCCAACGACGGTGAGGCGCTGGCCCGCCAGACCGGCCTGCTCGACAACCGCGGCCGGCCGGTGCGCGGCCTGCCCGCCCAGGTCGTGGGCGGCAGCATCGCCGACGCCGAGGCCGCCTGGCGCGGAGCCTTTCTGGCGCACGGGTCGCTCACCGAGCCGGGACGGTCGTCGGCCCTGGAGGTCAGCTGCCCCGGGCCGGAGGCCGCGCTGGCGTTGGTGGGTGCGGCGCGCCGGCTCGGCGTCAGCGCCAAGGCCCGCGAAGTGCGCGGCGCCGACCGGGTGGTGGTGCGCGACGGCGAGGCCATCGGCGCCCTGCTGACCCGGATGGGCGCGCAGGACACCCGGCTCATCTGGGAGGAGCGCCGGATGCGCCGCGAGGTGCGGGCGACGGCCAATCGGCTCGCCAACTTCGACGACGCCAACCTGCGCCGCTCGGCGCGGGCCGCGGTCGCCGCGGCCGCCCGGGTGGAACGCGCGCTGGAGATCCTCGGCGACACCGTTCCCGACCATTTGGCCTCCGCCGGCAAGCTGCGCGTCGAGCACCGGCAGGCCTCGCTGGAGGAGCTCGGGCGGCTCGCCGACCCGCCGATGACGAAAGATGCTGTGGCGGGCCGCATTCGCCGGTTGCTGTCGATGGCCGACCGCAAGGCCAAGATCGAGGGCATCCCGGACACCGAATCGGCGGTCACACCGGATCTGCTGGAAGACGCTTAGCCTCGTCGCGCATTTGCGGACGCGTCGTACCGCGCCTGGCAAACCCGGGCACTCAGCAACTCTCGCCTGGCCCGGTTTGCCGGGCGTTCCATAGCGCTGCGCGCAGAGTCGCCCCGGTCCTCGTCCATGTCACGCGGTTACGAATTCTACGAATTACATGAATTCTTTGAATTGAATATGGATAACGCGAAATGGCGGTGGCTTCACCCTGGAAGTGCTCCGGGGAATCCATGGTCTTTTTGCCACCAAACCGTCCGCCGTCCCCCGAAAGCTCGTCTCGGGACGCCGCCTTTCGAGTAAGGGATTCATAGCACCCACATAACTTCTTTGAAGACTGTATGAGTTCCGACGTATCGCTTGCAGCCGATCGGTGCTCCAGTCGGCGTAAGCAGATCGCATGTAACCCAGACAAAGACGTCTCGAGCCCGGTCATCGCGAGCTCGGGCGGCCGTGCCTTTCCGTGGGGACGTCTTGGCCAAGGCCTCATTCGTCGCAATCGCAATTTATGCGCCCATGAGATTTTTATTCACCGGAAGCGACCCAGCGACGCAATTGCCGTATTTTCATCCACTGTTCACCCCGTCGCCTTTTCGGACTCGCGCCAGGTAGAGCGGTTTATGGCTGGTTTCTCTTCGGCGCCGACGGCGCGCGGCCCGCGCCGGGCAGTGCCCCGGCGGCACCGACCCCCGTTGTGCTCGGCGAAACGCCTTCTGGTCGCGGCTGGCTAGTGTCCTGTCTGCAGGCTGTCTCTTATACACATCT
>NZ_LATC01000084.1:0-20605 GCF_001414075.1 Mycobacterium sp. UM_11
TCAGATGTGTATAAGAGACAGCTACTTTACACGGCGTCGATAGTTTCAACACCCTGTTGACTCCATCGACACACCGTTGATACCGTGGCCATCATGACTGAGCACCTTGACGTGATCATCGTGGGCGCCGGCATCTCCGGGATCAGCGCGGCGTGGCACCTGCAGGAGCGCTGCCCGACGAAGAGCTACGCCATCCTCGAACGCCGCGACGACCTGGGCGGCACCTGGGACCTGTTCAAGTACCCGGGCATCCGGTCGGACTCGGACATGTTCACCCTCGGATTCCGGTTCAAGCCCTGGCGATCGGCGAAATCGATCGCCGACGGCGCCGACATCAAGGCCTACATCAACGAGGCCGCCGTCGAGAACAAGATCGACCAGCACATCCGTTACCGCCAGCGCGTGGTGTCCGCCGACTGGTCCGACGCCGAGAACCGCTGGACGCTGACCGTCGAGTCCGATGGCCAGCAGCGCGAGCTCACCTGCTCGTTCCTGTTCGCCTGCACCGGTTACTACAACTATGACGAGGGGTTCTCGCCCACCTTCCCCGGCGCCGAGGACTTCGAGGGCCGGATCGTCCATCCGCAGCACTGGCCGGAGGACCTCGACTACGCGGGCAAGAAGATCGTCGTCATCGGCTCCGGCGCCACCGCGATCACCCTGATCCCGGCCCTGGTGAACTCCGGCTCCGGCCACGTCACCATGCTGCAGCGCTCTCCGACCTACATTGGCTCGCTGCCCGGGGTCGACCCGTTCGCCGAGCGGGCCAATCGGCTGCTGCCCGACCGGCTGGCACACATCGCGAATCGCTGGAAAGCCATCTCGTTCAGCACCTTCCAGTACCAGCTGTCGCGCAAGGCCCCCGCCTACATGCGCAAGACGTTGATGACCATGGCCAAGCGCCGGCTGCCCGAAGGCTACGACGTCGAGAAGCACTTCGGGCCCCGGTACAACGTGTGGGACCAGCGGCTGTGCTTGGCGCCCGACGGCGATTTCTTCCGGACCATCCGGCACGGCAAGGCCGACGTCGTCACCGACACCATCGACCGGTTCACCAAGACGGGAATCAGGCTCACCTCCGGTGAGGAGCTGCAGGCCGACATCATCATCACCGCAACGGGTTTGAACATGCAGCTGCTCGGCGGTGTCAAGCCCACCCGCAACGGCGAGCCCATCGAGCTGACGTCGCTGATGACCTACAAGGGCCTGATGTTCTCCGGCGTGCCGAATTTCGCGATCACCTTCGGATACACCAATGCGTCGTGGACCCTGAAGGCCGACCTGGTCTCCGAGTTCGTCTGCCGACTGCTGAATTACATGGACGCAAACGGTTTTGACTTCGTAGAGCCGCAGCGTCCCGGCCCCGACGTCGACGAGTTGCCGTTCATGGACTTCAGCCCCGGATATTTTCAGCGGGCGATGGACATGCTGCCCAAGTCGGGGTCGCGTGCGCCGTGGCGGCTCAAGCAGAACTACTTCTTCGACATGCGCACGATCCGGCGCGGCAAGGTTGACGACGAGGGCTTGCAGTTCGCGAAAAAGCGTGCGCCGGTTGCGGTTTAGGGCTTGACGACGACGATGCCGTCGTCATCGCTGTAAGCGATCTCGCCCGGGACGAAGGTTACCCCGCCCAGCGTGACCTCGACGTCGCGCTCGCCGGTGCCCGCCTTGGCGCTCTTGCGCGGATTGGTGCCCAACGCCTTGATGCCGAGGTCGAGATCGCGTAGCGCGGCGGCATCGCGCACCGCCCCGTTGACGATCAGCCCGGCCCAGCCGTTCGAGCGGGCCAGCTCCGCGATGACGTCGCCGACCAGCGCCGAGTGCAGGGAACCGCCGCCGTCGATGACCAGTACGCCGCCCGCACTGGGTTGGGAGAGCACCGATTTCAGCAACGCGTTGTCTTCGAAGCAGCGCACGGTGCTGATGGGTCCGGCGAATTGCGGGCGGCCACCGAACTGGCGGAATTGCACATCGCAGCTGCGAACGTCGGGCCCGATGTCGTCGACGAGGTCGGCGGTCGGCTGAAATGACACGGTCACGTCTGACACCGTAGCGACGGTCAGCGGCGCCGCAGCTGACGGATCAACAGGATCGCCAGGAGGCTGACCGCCAGGGCCACGATCAACGGCATCGGGGACTGGGTGAGGGAGATCGCCGGAGCGTCCGCAGGGACCGGGTTGTTGGCGGCATCGACAGTCGATTTTGCTTGTGCCGCAACATCTTTCGCAGCGGCGGCGAGGTCGCCGTTACTTTCGATGCGCTGCTGCACCGCCA
The DNA here is from genome assembly GCF_001414075.1 of Mycobacterium sp. UM_11. Taxonomy (NCBI): domain Bacteria; kingdom Bacillati; phylum Actinomycetota; class Actinomycetes; order Mycobacteriales; family Mycobacteriaceae; genus Mycobacterium; species Mycobacterium sp. UM_11. Next base: position 2,275 of record NZ_LATC01000084.1, read on the forward strand.
GCGATGGCTCGGGCGCCTTGGCGGGGGGCTCGGCGCTTTTGGCCGGCGCCTTCTTCGCGGGCGCTTTCTTGGCGGGCGCCTTTTTTGCGGGGGCTTTCTTCGCGGGGGCCTTCTTGGCGGGCGCCTTCGCCGCCTTCTTGACCGCCTTGGCCGGGGGCTTCTTCTCCGGCGGCGGGGTCGACGCGTCGTCGGGTTCGCTGCTCGGTTGGTCCTGCGGGTCTGCCATGCGGCCGCTCCTTGAGCTTTCTGTCGTTTGCCCACGCGGGTTCTCCGAACCCATCATGCCAGCACGAGTGTGGGCGGCTCGGCCGCCGGTCACGGTCTGTGCCGCACCGCCCACAGTGCCCCCGCCGCGACGAGCAGCACCGCCACCGCGACGAACGGCCAGACCGGGACATCGCCGCCGGTCGGGGCGCCGCCGGCCGGGGGCCCGGGCGTCCCGGTACCGGGCACCGTCAGCCGGAACGACCAGGATCCGGAGACCACGTGGCCGTCCGCGGACGTCACCCGGTAGTTCACCGTGTAGGTCCCGGCCGGACCCAGCGGCCGCAGGTCAATGCCGACCATCGCGCCCCGCACGGTGGGGTCGCCGGTGGACCACACGTTGCCGTCGGGGCCGACGACGGTCATGGCCGCGAAGGTGGTCTGCAGCTGTTCGTTGAACGTGGCGCTCACCCGCGGCGGACCGGTCGTGAGCACCGCGTTGTCCGCCGGGTCGGTGCCCACCCGCGCGGCGTGCGCCGACGCCACCGGCGCGGTGGCTGTCGCGATCGCCAACAGGGCACCGACGAGCGTGGCGATCGCCAACCGCCTCATGCTCGCCGGCGGATCAGCGCAAGGCAGATTCCCAGCGCGGCAACGATCAGAGCCGCGCCGCCCAACAGCCGGGCGGAGTTGTCCGGAGATTTCGGCGGCGGCGGCGCGGACGGCTGGCCGGCCGGCGGCGCGGACGGCTGGTGGCCGTGGGACGGAGCCGTTCCCGCGGCCAGTGTCAGCGTGGGCACCGGGTACTCCGGCTCGCCGCCCCCGGGTTGCGGCGGCTGGTCCCACTTCACGATCGTGCCGTCGGAGTAGGTCTGCGTGGCCGGAAACGTGACGGTCTCCGCGTCGGGCAGCTTCACCGACAACCGGAACAGCGCGAATTGATCGACCCCGATGCCGCCACCCGGGGAGGCCGTCCAGGTCACCGAGTGAACGGCCCCCGACGCCGGGTCTCGGTCGAGCTTGGCCGTCCAGCCCGGCATGCTTTCGGTGCGCGCCGAGGCGACGTCGGGCAGGGCGACGCTGAGGACCGTGGTCAGCGCGCCCGTGTTCGACTCGTTGGGTACCTGAAAGGTGACGATCGCCGTGGCGCCGCGCACCGCGTCGTCGCTACTGGCGTGGACGTGCGCCCCCGCGGCGGGGAGGTGCGCCGCGGCGACGAGGTACAGGCCGACGGCGGCGACCACCGCGACGGGCAGGCGGGTCAGCCGCCGCGCGCGGATCCTTGTGCCGGGAAGCCGCATGCGGCGGTCAGCTGAGCCCGAGCCGGGCCATCAGGTCCGCCTCGATGCCGTCGAGCTGTGACGCGATCGCGGCGTGGGCCGCGCGGCGGCGGGCGGCCGGCATGTTCTCCGCGGCGGTGACGGCCGCGGAGAGATCGGTGAGTCGCTCGGTGATGGCGGAAACGAATTGCCGGGTCTCGGCGTCCTTGGGCTTCTTGTCCTGCACCGTCCGCAAAGACTTCTCCGCGCCGGCGATCCGGGCGGACAACTGCGCGCCGTGGCCCGAGAACTGCCCGATCTGGGCCAACGGTATTCCGAGTTGGTCCGCGCGACGCTGGTCGATCAGTGCGCGGGCCGAGACCGCGGCGCGGTAGATGATCGGCGTCAGGATCGGCGCGAGGAGCCGGGACACCGTCAGGGTCCGGCGGATCCGGGTCGGCGAGAAGATCTTGCCTTCCCGCGCCGCTTTGAGTTGGGTCTCCGCGACTTTCAGCGCGTTGCGGTCGCTGTCGCGTTGGGCTTTGATCTGCGCGCGGAGGGCCTTGGCCTCCGCCCGGTGGGCGGCGCGGTACCGGCGATTCTCGTTCTTGGCGGCGAGTTTGGCCTCCAGTTTGGCGCGCGCCCTGATCGCACGGGCTTCGGCGCGACGCGTCGCGCGGCTCTTTCGCTTGCGGAACAGGGCCATACCCGGCCGCCTCCCCGGTCTGTTGAAAACTGTCGCTCTCGCGCGTGCGCGATCCGTCAGCCAACCCTAATCGGAAAGGGCGGACGGGAGCCCCCCAGGTGGGCCGGGCGCCCGGTGCCCGCTAGGCGTCCAGGTGTTCCGCGCGGCGCAACTCGTTGACCCGCTGCATGACCTCGTGCTGGGCCTCGGGCGACAACTCGGAGGCGCGCAGGGCAATGCGGCGCACGCCGTCGTCGCGCATCGTGGCGAGGATCGACAGCTCCTTGTCGAGCTTCTCGTAGTACTCGTCGTCGGTGAAGTAGGCCGGCTTGATGCGGAAGAAGTTGGCCAGCGCGGCCATGGTGGCCGACGACGGGTTGGTGCGGTTCCCCGAACGCAGCTGCGACAGGTACGGAGCCGACATCGTGATGCCCTCCGCCTTGAGCGCCGCGATCACTTCGGCGGAGGTGTGCTGCCCCCGTCCGGGGGGATACACGGTGTCGAACAGGCGGTTCAGGCGAGCAGCGAACGTCGTGCTCATTGGTTATGACCTCCACTGGGCTGTAGAAGTGAACTATTACCTAGGTGTATTTGCTGATCATGGTAGCGAGGGTTTGTGTCCGTAACTAGGTGCAAACCCCCGCGGATTCGGTGCAGGCGTAGCTGGTGCTTGCCGATACCGCACTTGACGAGCGTCTAACTGATTCGCTGAAGTGTCCACTAAATCAGCGAAACTCACAGGTTATCCGCAGAATTCGCGGCTTGGCCCTAGGTGGCGGGCCGGTGATGCCGAGCCGGGGGAAGTGTAGGGTGGAAGGGTGCTGGGCGGTCGCCCGGCAACCAGGCAGCAATTTATGATCGCTTAACGCCGTATTTGCTGTCAGAACAGTGCTGCGGCCGGAAAACGCCACCCTGGGACGCGCGGGAGATGTGAACCGGCGTTCGGTCCGCCGACGCCAAGGCGCCCCGCGCACCCCTCCCGCCGGGGAAGTCGCCGGCGCCTGGGACGTCAACGGCGCGCTCAGTGTCGCCGGCGAACTTTCGACACATCACCGACGTTCGTCGGGTGATCGGAGTCCGGCACACCGGTTTGCCGGGGTCGCTTCGTCGAGTGCTGAGGACTGCCGGCCGGACGAAACGGCGCCGATGTAAACGCCTATGCCGCGAGCAACATCGCGAGTATCGCGGTATCGGGATGGGTGATGGGGTCGACGCCTACGCGACTGACCATCGAGGTGATCGTGCCGTCGGCCTCGGCTTCCACCCACGCCGCCCGATGCTCGAGTCCGAGATAGGGCAATCCGGGAAGCAGGACGCATCCCGACGCCGCCCCACTGCATTCCGGCAACGACGGCGTGGTCTCCGACGGCGGATGCAGCATCAGCAACGCGGGGGGTTGGTGGTCGGCGAAATAGCCCGGCTGTATTGCGGAGTCCCCGAAGACCGTGCCCTCGGCGAGCACCAGGCCGACCGTGCCCGGCTCGGGTTCTTCGGGCAATTCCTCGCGGGCGCCGAATACCGTTGTGGTGGAAAGCAATCCGGGCAACGACGCGACCCGGACCGCGACCATGAGCAATTGCGCCCATTCTTTGGTCGAATCCGGCCAACGTCCGGAGATCACGAACCCTTTCAGGGCACCACGAGCATGGAAAGGGGAAACCCCTATCGGGCGGTCAGACCCAGTCTCCATTTCGACCTCCGCGCGACGCCTCCGTCCGATTAACCACGCTGGTAACTCGAATAATCAAGCATGCCCGGGGGTTCGGTGCCGTGCAACCCGACACGGCTAGTGGCGCACATGTTCTCGGAGTGCCCAATTGACGGCCCGACAAACGAAAGGGGCGCCGCGCGAGCCGCGCGACGCCCCCATGCCTCGAGATGGACTCAGCCGAAGATCAGGCCATTGGTCTTCGACGTGGCGGCCGCGTACCGCTTCTGCACGTCGGCCCAATTGACGACGTTCCAGAACGCCTTGACGTAATCCGCCTTGACATTCTTGTACTGCAGGTAGAAGGCGTGCTCCCACATGTCGACCTGCAGCAAGGGGATGATGCCGAGCGGGACGTTGGCCTGCTGGTCGTACAGCTGGAAGGTGAGCAGCCTGCCGCCGAGCGTGTCATAGCCCAGCACGGCCCAGCCCGAACCCTGCAGGCCATTGGCGGCCGCGCTGAACTGGGCGCGGAATTTGTCGAACGATCCGAACGCGTCATCGATGGCGGCGGCCAGTTCGCCGGTGGGCTTGTCGCCGCCGTCCGGCGACAGGTTCTTCCACCAGATCGAGTGGTTGACGTGGCCGCCGAGGTGGAACGCCAGGTTCTTTTCGTTCAGGAAGATCGCGGCGTGGTCGTCGTTGGCGCGCGCCTCTTCGAGTTTGGCAACCGCGTCGTTCACGCCCTTGACGTAGGTGGCGTGGTGCTTACTGTGGTGGATCTCGTTGATCTGACCCGAGATGTGCGGTTCCAACGCTGCGTAGTCCCAGTCCAAATCGGGCAGGGTGTATTCAGCCACGGCGTTCCTTTCTTCGATTGTCTGCTAACGCTTCGCGGGCCTGCCGCGCGGCGGCCAGCCCTAGACAACCCTGCTCCATGACTGCGCCGACCGCAAGAATGACCGCGATGAGCCGGAGGCCGAATACCCGTTCGGCGCCGATTCAAGACAAGACGATGAGGAGGAGTACCGCGAGTAAGGCGAGAGCGATCAGCCCGGCGCGCAGCGCCGCGATGCTGTAGTTGTGATTCCACGCAGCCGAGCCGGAGTACGACTTCGACTGGCCCGGTGTCCCCGGACCGAACGAATGCGTGGCCATCAATCGCCTTTCACCCGCTCCTCACCTCAGTGAGGTGAGTCACAAACAATTTCGCGAACGCGATCATAGCGCTTCCGGGCGGGGTTGGAAAACGACGCCCTGAGCTGCGGCTCGGCAACGGCCGCGAAAGGGCTCGGCCAAGGGGGTTTTCACCCGTTTCGGGGACCGCCTGCCCGACTGCTTAGTAAGACAATCCATTTCGCTCAATGGCCGTCTGGGGCTGTCGATGGCATGACTTCGTTACCACAGCGTTATCCACAGTGAAACCACCGCGAGCCTGCAGGGCTGTAGTAATGCTCCCCTTACCCACTAAGCACGTGTGGATAAACCTGTGGAAACTGTGGATAGGCGTGGGAGCCGAAATAATTGCCGACCGGCGACGTTCGGGCCATCGGTGAGCCCGCGCGGCGCGCATCGGCGCGCGGCTAGGCTAGTCCGGTGATCCAGGTGTGCTCCCAATGCGGCACTCGGTGGAACGTGCGCGAGCGGCAACGCGAATGGTGCCCCCGTTGCCAGGGAGCCCTGATGGCGCCCTTGCCGGATGCGCCGGCGCCCGATCCGCGGTGGAGCCCGCACGGCCCCGCGCCCGCGAGTCGGCCGCCGGCGCCCCGCACGTTCCAGCGCACCCCGCCGCGGCTGCCGCCGGGCTTTCGCTGGATAGCGGTGCGGCCGGGCGCCGCGCCACCGCCGAGGCGCGGGCGACGCCCCCTCGGCCCGACGCCGCGCTACGCGGTGATCCCGCGGTGGGGCCTTGCCGACCATGTCGAACAAACGGCCGCGGCGGCCCAAACGCCCGCGCGGCGAACGCCATCCGTGTCGACGATCCGGACCACGCTGTTCGTGAGCGTGCTCGTTCTCGGCGTCGCCGCCCTGGTGTATGTCGTGCGGTACGTGCTGCTGATCGTCAACCGGAACACCTTGTTGAATTCCTGGGTCGCCGCCGGCGCGGACTGGCTGGGCATCCTGGCCAGCGCGGCCGCGATCGCGGCGGTGCTCGCCTCCGGGGCGATGCTGATCCTTTGGCTCATCGCGCGCCGCGCCGCGGTGTTCGCACATCACGGCCTGCCCGAGCCGCGGAGCCCCCGAGCGTTGTGGGCCGGCTGCGTGGTGCCGCTGGCCAATCTGCTGTGGGCCCCCGTCTACGTCATCGAGCTGGCGATCCTCGAAGAGCACTACTCCCGGATACGCAAGCCCATCGTCCAGTGGTGGATCGCGTGGGTCGGCAGCTACCTGGTCTCGGTCTTCGCCATGGCCACCAGCTTCGCCAAGGACGCCCAGGGCATCGCGAACAACACCATCGCGATGGTGTTCGCGTACTTACTCGCGGCGTTGACGGTGGCCGCGGCGGCCCGGGTCTTCGAGGGCTTCGAGCGCAAACCGGTCGAGCGCCCCGCGCACCGTTGGGTCGTGGTCCCCGGCGATCCGGCACCGACGTCCGGTCCGGTTGAGCTGGAGGGGCAGGAAGCGGCAGCATTAGGCGTATGACGTGGGCCGAGGAGGTGCTCGCCGGGCATCCCTTTGTGGTAGCCCACCGCGGCGCATCGGCCGCGCGGCCCGAACACACGCTGGCCGCCTACGATCTCGCGCTCAAAGAAGGCGCCGACGGGGTCGAATGCGACGTGCGCCTGACCCGCGACGGCCACCTGGTGTGCGTGCACGACCGCCGGCTGGACCGGACCTCGACCGGCGCCGGATTGGTCAGCACGATGACCCTCGCCGAATTGCGCGAGCTCGAGTACGGCGCGTGGCACGACAGCTGGCGTGAAGACGGCACGCACGGCGACACCAGTTTGTTGACGCTCGACGCGTTGGTTTCGCTCGTCCTGGACTGGCATCGGCCGGTGAAGCTGTTCGTCGAGACCAAGCACCCGGTGCGCTACGGCTCCCTGGTGGAAAACAAGCTTCTCGCGCTGCTGCATCGGTTCGGCATCGCCTCACCCGCCTCCGCCGACCGGTCCCGCGCGGTGGTGATGTCGTTCTCGGCGGCGGCGGTCTGGCGGATCCGGCGGGCCGCGCCGCTGCTGCCGACCGTGCTGCTCGGCAAGACCGCGCGCTACCTGATCAGCGGCGCGGCCACCGCGGTCGGTGCGACGGCCGTCGGCCCGTCACTGGCCACGCTGAAGGAATATCCCCAGCTCGCGGATCGTGCGATCGCCCAGGGCCGGGCCGTGTACTGCTGGAACGTCGATGAGTACGAAGACCTCGATTTCTGCCGGGACGTGGGGGTGGCGTGGCTGGCCACCCACCACCCGGGCCGCACGAAGGCGTATCTGCAGAACGGCCGCGGCGGCTAGTCCGGCGGAGCGGTGGGCACCGGCCCGTCGGAGGCCAGCGCCTCGAACAACCGGCTGGCCTCGTCGTGATTCCACACCACCACCGATCCGGCGTCGCCACTGGTGAACTCGCCGATCGGGACGGTCAGGGTGGTCGGGGAGCCGTGCAGTCCCCAGCCGAGGCGGGCCAGGTCCCAGACGTGGTCGCCGCGGTCCACGGTCAGCGCGTCCGCGAGGGCGCGCGGCACCGAGTACCAGCGCCAGGGGTTGAGCCACACCGCGGGGCTGGCCGCGGCGCGCAGCAGCGCCGCCACGAACTGCCGCTGATTGACCATCCGGTCCAGATCGGCCCGCGGGGTGTCGCGCGTCCGGACGTACCCGAGCGCGTTGCGGCCGTTGAGCTTCTGGCAGCCGGCGGGCAGGTCGATGCCGGCCAACGGGTCGTTGAGCGGCGCCGTCGGGCACACCGTCACCCCGCCGAGCGCGTCGACCAAGCCGGCGAACCCGCCGAACCCGATTTCGGCGTAATGGCCGATGCGTAGCCCGGTCGCCTGTTCCACCGTCTGGGCCAGCAAGGCCGCGCCGCCCATCGAGAAGGCGGCGTTGATCTTGTCCTTGCCGTGGCCCGGGATCGGGACGTAGGAGTCGCGCGGTATCGACACCATCGTCACCCGGCCGCCGGACCACAGTTCGGGCAGGTGCACCAGCAAGATGGTGTCGGTCCGGCTGCTGCCGATGTCACCGCCGGTGGCCAGTTCGTTTTGCTGTTCGGGGCTGAGCCCTTGGCGACTGTCCGACCCGACCAGCAACCAGTTCGTCCCGCGGCCCGGCCCGGGGCGCCCCGGGTAGTCGGCCAGGATGTCGTCGCGGTGCAGCCGGCTATCGAACCAGGCGGCCCCGCAGGCGGCCGCGAAGCCGACCAGCAGCGCGGCGATCACCAGCACTGAAACCAGTGTCCGGACCCAGCGGCGCCAGCCGCGCCTGCGCCGCGCGCTCGGCGCCGTCGGCCGCGGCGGGGGTGCGGGAATTGGACGCGCGCGCGGCGGCGCCGGTACCGCGGTAGGCGGCGGGGGTGGGGGCGGCGGGGTGCGCCGCAGCGGGGTGGTCTGTTCGGCCGGTGTCGGCGGGCGGGCGCCGCGGCGAATCACCTGCGACGGCTCGACGCGCGGGTCGCGCCGGGGCGGGGGTCGATCGCCGTTCACCCGGTTAACGTACGCGGCCGGCGGCCCGGCGTCCGACTACGGGCGCGCGCGCAGGCCGTTGATGAACGGGCAACCCATCAACACCCGGATGGCCTGGCTTAGCCCGGTCATGTCGTCGACCGGCTTGTGAAACGGCAGCCGGACGTCGTGGTCGCGGTCTTGGCCCTCGACGCGAAACCGAACGCCGTAGCGGTCGAGCCCGAGCGGACGCACCTGCCCGCGACGCAACGGCGCGGGCAGCCGGGACACCAGCCGGGCGACCACATCGCTGTGGGCGGTGTCCAGATGCCACAACAGGTTCGACTCGATCTCGCAGAACGGGTCGGGCCTTGCAGCGACGAGGTCCTCGACGCTGACGGGCTCGGCACCGGTGGCGTCGGTGACGACGACGGACGCGATCTCCAGCCGGACCAGCGTGTACCGCATTTCCTCGTCGTCGGGCGGCGCGCACCGCGGGGTGTCGACCTGAAGCAGCGCGGGGTGCGGCCACTCGGCGGCGATCCGGTCGACCGTCTCGGCGACCACCGCCGGGGCGAACGCCCGCAGTCGCCCGCGCACCCACACCAGCGAGCGCACCGGCTCCCGCAGCGGTAGCGGCGCGTAGTCGGTCAGCTCCAGCAGCGCCTGCGACCCGGCCGGCGGCGGGTCGTCGCTCGAATTCGGAAGCGCCAGGGCGAAGGACCCGTCGGGCAGCAGGTGATGCACGGGCGTCACGAACGGGTCCTGGCGTGGCTGCGCGGTTTCCAGGGCAAGCAGCGCGCCACCGGCGCGCACGCAGGCGCTGCGGATACGTTCGGCCGTCGTCGGGGAGGGGCAGGTCAGCGGTAACACCATTCTCCTTATATTAGGTAAGCCTAAGTTAACTTAGAAGCGGGGGCGCCGCAAGAGCCGTTTGGCGGCCGCCGCCGCTAGGGTTGAGGCGTGGTCCGCATCGCTTATCTCGGTCCGGAAGGGACCTTCACCGAGGCGGCGCTGTTGCAGATCACGGCCGCCGGCCTGATCCCCGGCCAGGGCCAAGACGAGGTCCAGCGGCTGCCCCTCGACAGCACCGCCGCGGCGCTGGACGCCGTCCGCGACGGCGGGGCCGAATACGCCTGCGTCCCGATCGAGAACTCGATCGACGGGTCGGTGACGCCCACGCTCGACAGCCTCGCCATCGGGTCCCCCCTGCAAGTCTTCGCCGAGACCACCCTGGACGTCGCCTTCACCATCGTGGTCAGACCGGGCCGTACCGCCGCCGACGTCCACACCCTGGCCGCGTTCTCGGTGGCGGCCGCTCAGGTGCGGCACTGGGTGGCCGACAACCTGCCCGGGGCCGAGCTGCGGCCGGCGTATTCCAACGCCGACGCGGCGCGGCAGGTGGCGGAGGGGCAAGCGGACGCCGCGGTGACGTCGCCGCTGGCCGCCTCGCATTGGGGGCTCGGCACGCTGGCCGACGGCGTTGTGGACGAACCCAACGCCCGCACCCGGTTCCTCCTCGTCGGTCCGCCGGGGCCGCCGCCGGTCCGCACCGGTGCCGACCGGACGGCGGTGGTGCTGCGCATCGAGAACGCGCCGGGCGCGCTGCTGGGGGCGCTGACGGAGTTCGGGATCCGGGGCATCGACCTGACGCGCATCGAATCCCGACCGACCCGGACCGCGCTGGGCACCTACATGTTCTTCGCCGACTGCGTGGGCCACATCGACGACGACGCCGTCTCCGAGGCACTCAAGGCGCTGCACCGTCGTTGTGCCGATGTGCGATACCTGGGATCGTGGCCGACGGGTTCGCCCGCCGGGGTGCTGCCGCCGCCGGCCGACGAGGCGGCCCGCTGGCTGGCGCGGCTGCGTGCGGGCAAACCGGAAATCGAGTCCGCGGAGCTCGAACGATGACCGGTCGCCTGGTGCTACTGCGGCACGGCCAGTCGTACGGCAACGTCGAGCGCAGGCTCGACACCCGCCCGCCCGGGGCGGAGCTGACGCCGCTGGGGCGCGACCAGGCCCGCGCCTTCGCCCGCGGTGCGGGACGGCCCGCGCTGCTGGCTCACTCGGTCGCGATTCGCGCGTGCCAGACCGCCGGGGTGATCGGCGGCGAGCTCCAGATGTCCGCCGTCGAGGTACCCGGCGTGCACGAGGTCCAGGTCGGCGGGCTGGAAGACCGCAGCGACGACGACGCGGTCGCGGAGTTCAACTCGATCTATGAGCGATGGCATCACGGTGATCTCGACGTTCCGCTGCCCGGCGGCGAAACCGGCAACGACGTCCTGGACCGCTACGTGCCCGCGCTCACCGACCTGCGCCTGCGCTACCTCGACAACCACGACTGGACCGGCGACATCGTCGTCGTGAGCCACGGCGCGGCGATTCGTCTGGCCGCCGCCGTGCTGGCCGGCGTGGACGCCACCTTCGCGCTGGACAACCACCTCGACAACGCCCAATCGGTGGTCTTGGCCCCCATCACCGACGGGCGGTGGAGCTGCGTGCGGTGGGGGACGCTGACGCCGCCGTTCTACCCCGAGGACGAGGCGACTCCGGTCGCGGACGCGGTGCATTCGAGCACCGACCCGATGGGCTGACGGCCGATCAGACGGCCAGAGCCACCGATTCGAAGCACCCGCAGCCGACGGCGTCGCAGTCAACGACGAAGGCGTGCGGCAACAGCTCGGGGCTGAAGCAGTCCGGCTCGGTGCATTCGGAGCGGCGCAGCGAATGGCGAATGATGGTGCCGTGACAGTGATCTAAGCCCGCCCGGCAGTCGCGGCAGTCAGCGCTCATAACCCGTTCATAGCACCGGCCGCGGACAAACCGCGGTTGCCGCGCCCGGAAAACCGGCGCGGCGAAAGTTGTCAGGCCCAGCCCAACTCTTCGAGCCGGTCGTCGTCGATGCCGAAGTGGTGGGCGATCTCGTGGATCACCGTGATCGCCACCTCCTCGACCACCTCGTCGTCGGAGTCGCAGACGTCGAGCAGCGCCTCGCGGTAGATGGTGATGGCGTCCGGCAGCGATCCGGCGTAGTCGGAGTCACGCTCGGTCAGCGCGACCCCTTCGTACAGCCCGAGCAGTTCGCCGTCCTCCGGGTGCCGGTCGGAGACCAGCACGACGACGTTGTCCATAGCCGCCGCGAGCTCGGGCGGGATCAGGTCGAGCGCGTCGGAGACCAGCTCGTCGAACCGCTGCGGATCCATCCGCGCGGGCACCGGGCTAACCCCCGGCGGGCGGCGGGGCGGGCGGTGCCTCGGGTGGGGGGTTGGGCGCCGCCGGTGGCGCCCCGGCGTCCGCGGGAGGCGGGGCCTGCGGCGGTGCTCCGGCGTCCGCGGGGGGCGGCGCCTGCGGAACCGGGGAATTCGTTGCCGGCGCCTGGGGCGCCGTCTCCACCGGCTGTTGGCCGGGCAGGTGCTGGTTGTTCGGCGGGATCTCCGGGACCGAGCCCGCCTGGCCCGACGGCGCCTGAGCCGGCGCCTGAGCCGGCACCTGCAGCGGTATCGGCGGCATCGTGAGCCGCTCTTCGGGGATGTCGGGCGGCGGCACCGGCGGCTGACCGTTGATCAGCAGCTGGCCCTTGGCGCTGTTGACCAGGGTGGCCCAGCCGCCGTTGCCCAGCGTCGCGCCGATGCTGCAGGCGACCTCGCGGCTGCCGGCCGTCCAGCTGGCCAGCGGCACGGTGGGGTAGATCAGCGTCAGGGTGGTGGTGCGCAACTTGACCGGCGCCAGGTAGGCGTCCGTCATCTTGGTGCACAGATCCTTGATGTACCCGTCCTGGTCGGGCTCGGCCGGCAGCGCACCCGGGAACTTCTCGGCCAGGTTGACCGTGCCGGTCACCTCCATCGCGTGCGGTGCCGCGCATTCCACCGGGGCGTCGATCGGCTGGTTGGTGTTCGTGTCGATGCCCAAGCAGGTGCCGGCCGGCCAGACCTTGGACTGGTCGATCTGGGCGACCTTGCCCTTGAACGCCTGCTGCTGATTGTTGGTGGCGGGCAGCTGCAGCCCGCAGAGCATCCGCCGCTCGCCGGACTGGCGCCAGGCGCGGTCACCGGGCCACAGCAGGCTGACGATGAACTTGCTGTTGGGATCGAACTTGGGGCCCAGGTAGTTGCGCACCGCGGACTCGCATTGCTCCTGGGTGATCTGCTGAATGCGCGCGGGCGACGGCGGAGCGGCGTTGGGACCGTACTCGGCACCCGGGAAGGTGCGCATGTCGACGGATTCGGCCACTTCGAACTTGTGGTCGTCGGCGCAGTTGACGATCTTCGCCGACTCCGGGGTGGTGTCCGGCCACATCAGGCAGTCGCCGCTGGCCGCCTTGTTGAACGCGGCGTCACTCTTGCTTCCGGTGGTGGGCACCGGGTTGCCGTCGAGATAGCCGGACAGCCGGCCCGGGCCGGTCCCGCCGACCGGAAGCGCGGTCACCAGGCCGGCGATCAACAGGGCGCCCAGCGCGGTCAGCAGCAGCGCGCGGCGGGTGGCCGTCGCCTGCAGACTGCGCGGCCACCGGAAGCCGGCGTGCGGCTGGTCCGGCTCGGCGGCGGGCGCGGACGCCGGGGCTTCCGGATGGTCCGTCTCGGGGGCTTGCGACATCGGCTCCATTCTGACAGCACCACCTGTGGCGCGTGACAAAAGTTACTGATGTGAGTCCTGGGACCAGTCCGGGTGGATGCTCTGCGATCGACCGGAGCGCGAAAAAGTAGTGTCTTGGCCGTGATCGACCTGAAGCTGCTCCGGGAAGACCCCGACGCCGTGCGCCGCTCCCAACTCGACCGGGGCGAGGACCCGGCCCTGGTCGACGCCTTGCTGGCGGCCGACACCGCCCGGCGGGCGGCGATCTCGTCGGCCGACGCGCTGCGCGCGGAACAGAAATCCGCCAGCAAGAGCGTCGGCGCCGCGTCCCCCGAGGAGCGCCCGGCCAAGCTGGCGCGCGCCAAGGAACTGGCCGAGCAGGTGAAGGCCGCCGAGAGCGAGCAGGCCGAGGCCGAGGCCGCGTTCACCGCGGCGCACATGGCGATCTCCAACGTCGTCATCGAGGGGGTGCCCGCCGGCGGCGAAGACGACTACCGCGTCCTGGACGTGGTGGGCGAACCCGCGCAACTCGACCACCCGAAGGACCACCTGGAGCTCGGCGAGGCGCTGGGCCTCATCGACATGCAGCGCGGTGCCAAGGTGTCCGGCTCGCGGTTCTACTTCCTGACCGGCCGGGGCGCGCTGCTGCAGCTGGGGCTGCTGCAACTGGCCCTGCGGCTGGCCGTCGAAAACGGCTTCATTCCGATGATCCCGCCGGTGCTGGTGCGCCCGGAGGTGATGGCCGGCACCGGATTCCTGGGCGCGCACGCCGACGAGATCTATCGGGTCGAGGCCGACGACCTCTACTTGGTCGGCACCTCGGAGGTGCCGTTGGCCGGTTACCACGCCGACGAAATCCTGGACCTGTCCGCCGGGCCGCTGCGGTACGCGGGCTGGTCGTCGTGCTTCCGGCGGGAGGCCGGCAGTTACGGCAAGGACACCCGCGGCATCATCCGAGTGCACCAGTTCGACAAGGTCGAAGGGTTCGTCTACTGCACGCCCGACGAGGCCGAGGCCGAACACGAACGGCTGCTGGGGTGGCAACGCGAGATGCTGGCCCGCATCGAGGTGCCCTATCGGGTGATCGACGTTGCGGCGGGTGATCTCGGATCGTCGGCCGCCCGCAAATTCGATTGCGAGGCATGGGTTCCCACGCAGGGCACCTACCGAGAGCTGACCTCCACGTCGAACTGCACCACCTTTCAGGCGCGCCGGCTGGCGACGCGCTACCGCGACGCCAACGGCAAGCCCCAGACCGCGGCCACCCTCAACGGCACGCTCGGCACCACCCGGTGGCTGGTGGCGATCCTGGAAAACCACCAACAGCCCGACGGCAGCGTGCGGGTGCCCGACGCGCTGGTGCCGTTCGTCGGCACGGACCTGCTCGAGCCCGTCGCCACCATCGGCTAACGGGCCCTCGCCGCCAGCCGTCCCGGGGTGTGGCCGAAGGCCCGCCGATAGGTGTCGATGAAGGCACTCGTTGTGGCCCAACCACATTCGGCCGCCACCGACGTGACATCGTGCCGCTCGGCGAGCAGCACCAGCGCGTGCTGCAGACGCAGCTGCGTGCGCCACTGCGGGAAGGTCATCGCCAGCTCGTCGCCGAACAGACGGCTCAGCGTGCGCTGGCTGACGCCGATCCGGTGGCCGATCTGGGGCAACGTCAACGGCGCCGCCAGGTTGTCGGCGATCAACGCGCACGCTTCGCGCAGCCGGGCGTCGACGGGCGTGGGAATCCACAGCGGCTCGCCGGCGCCGGTCGCGCGCAACTGATCCTGGAGCACGGCCAGCATCCGGTGGTGCTCGTCGGTGTCGGTGCCATCGGTCTGTGAACACGCGATGATGAGTTCGCGCATCAACGGGTTGACCGCCAGGACGGCGGGCGCCGCCGGCCCGCGACGGTAGCGGCGGGGATCGAGTGCGACGCCGTGAAACTGCGTGGGGCCGTGGAACTTATGTTCGTGCCAGCAGCCCGCCGGGATCCAGATCGCCCGGTTCGCCGGCGTGATCCAGGTGCCGGCCGGGGTGGTGACGGAGACCGCGCCCGACGACGGGTAGACGATCTGGTGCAAGGGATGCCGGTGCCGCTCGATCCGTGCCCCCGGCGGCAGCGCCTGCGACGACGTCGCCCGCCCGTGATGGCTGATTTGCGACATAACACGGCAGAATATCGGAAGCCCGCATCCGGCGCGCGCGGCTAGCTTTACCGCTATGGCAATGAATCTCTTGCACCGGCGCCGGTGTAGCTCGGCGGCCTGGGAGAAGGCGGTGGAGGGCCAGCTGTTGCCCTGGGCGCTGGACGGCGTCGAATTGGGTTCGCGGACTTTGGAAATCGGCCCCGGATACGGGGCGACGACGCGCGCCCTGCTGGACAGGGCCGATTCGCTCACCGCGGTCGAGGTCGACGCCGCGATGGCCGATCGCCTGCGGCGCCGCTACGGCGACCGCGCCCGCATCATCCACGGCGACGGCACCGACACCGGGCTGCCGGCCGATCACTTCACCTCGGTGGTCTGCTTCACGATGCTGCACCACGTTCCCAGCGCCGACTTGCAGGACCGGCTCTTCGCAGAGGCGTTCCGGGTGCTGCAGCCGGGCGGGGCGTTCGCCGGCACCGACGGCGTCCCGTCGCTGACCTTCCGGCTTCTGCACATCGCCGACACCTACAACCCGATCGCACCGACGGACCTGGGCGCGCGCCTGCGGAACGCGGGATTCCCCGATGTGCAGATCGACGCTTCCGGTGGGCGGCAACGGTGGCGCGCCATCAAACCGAGCTGAGCGCGATCAGCGACCGATGCCGGCGAAGGTGGGGCTGCCCGCCTCGAGCGGCACCCGGGCGGCGCGCGCGGTGAAGCTGATCGCGTGATACCACCCGCACAGCATCGTGAGGTCGAGGATCTCGCGTTCGCCGAACTCGGTGCGCAGCGCCGCCCAGAGGGTGTCGTCGATGTCGCGACGGTCGCAGAGCGAATCCACGGCGCGGACCAGGAGCCGATCCCGCTCGGCGGTCCAGCAGGGGTCGTCGGCGCCGCCGTGGGTCAAGGAGCGGACCTGCTCGTGGTCGAGGCGCGCCTTCTGGGCGAAAAACGCGACGTGCACGCCCCATTCGTATTCACACCCGCAGCGAGCGCAGGTGCGGTCGATGACGATCTCGCGGTCGCGGAGGGACAGCGACAACTTGCGGCTCAGCTCGTAGCCGCCCCATGCCGTCATGGCCTCGGCCATGGGCATGTTGCGCACCACGGTGCGAAACAGGGCGATGGGCGGCACGTTCGGCGGCATCATCTTCTGCAGCAGCGCCGCCACCGCGTGCTCGTAGGGCGGGGCGAGGACGCCGATGCGAGGCGTTACTATTTCCGTAACCATGGACAGGAAAGCTACGTTACGGAATCCGAAACGTCAACTGACGGCTCGACCGGGGCACCCGGTGCGGGGGTCGACAACGGGGCGGCCGCTCATGGCGGCCCTGGATCTCCTCGGGCGGCGCTGGGCGTTGCGGATCCTGTGGGAACTCCGCGACGGTCCGCTGGGAGCGCGGGCTTTGCGGGAGCGCTGCGACGGCATGTCTCCCAGCGTTTTGTATGACCGTCTCGGCGACCTGACGGACGCGGGGCTGGTCGTCCAGCGCGACGACCAGTGTTACGAGCTCAGCGAGGCCGGCCTGTCGCTGGGCGAGGCCCTCAACCCCCTGGACCAATGGGCCCGCCGCTGGGCGAAGGGAACCTAGGCGTCCACCGTCTCGCGGGCCTGCTCGTGCCGGCGCTGGCGCTCCATGGTGGCGAAGTAGAAGGCGAATGCGAACGCGAAGCTGGTGAACAGGCTGGACACGAAGTACAGCCACGGATGCCGCAGCCCACGGCGGTAGCCGTCGACGATCGTAAACAGCGGCAGCAGAACGACATTCGCGATCGTGTAGTCCTGGCTGGCGGAGGATGCGGCCGGGTTGGTGAACATCAGCCTGATGTATTCGGCCCAGCTTCCGTGTTCGCCCCACAGTGGGTTGGTGGACCCGTGCGAATACTGCGCGACGTAAGTGATGTTGAAGTACCAGCCCAAGGCCACGGACGCGATCCCGACGAGGTAGTAGACGCATTCCAGCGGCGAGAACAACGGGCCGCCGGCGGGCCGGGCGAAGACCTTCGAGTTCGCGGCGACGATCCAGCCGATGACACTGAGCCCGAGAACGGCATGCACAAGAAGCGAGACCATGCGCGCAGTCTCACCCCGCGACCAAAGTTTTGTCAATAGTGACAAAAGCCGGGTGGGGTACCTTACTTGCATGGTCAGGCCGGCGCAGACGGTGCGCAGCGAGCGCACGCGGGAGGCGCTGATCCAGGCCGCCATGGTGCGGTTCCTGGGCCAGGGCGTCGAGGAGACCTCGGCCGAGCAGATCGCGGCGGACGCCGGGGTCTCGCTCCGGACGTTCTATCGGCACTTCAAGTCCAAGCACGATCTGTTGTTTGCCGACTACACGGGGCTGAACTGGTTTCGGGCCGCGCTGGACGCCCGGCCCGACGCCGAACCGATCATCGATTCGGTGCAATCGGCCATCTTCTCGTTTCCCTATGACGTTGAGGCCGTGGCGAAGATCGCCGCTCTGCGCGGTGGTGAGTTGGATCCCGGCCGCATCGTCCGCCATATGCAGGAGGTCCAGGCGGACTTCGCCGACGCCATCGAGGCACAGCTGCACCGGCGTAGCTGCGTGGCGCGCGAGACGCTGGACGCAAGGTTGCGCGCCCGGGTGACCGCGCGGTGCATCGCCGCCGGGGTGTTCGGGGCGATGGAGTTCTGGATGCTCGGTGAGGACCGATCGCTGGGCGAGCTGGCGCGCATGTGCCACGCCGCGCTGGAGTCGCTCCGGGCGGGCATCACCGGCTCGTGGGTCACCGACGCCGACTGAAAAGTTTCGTCACAATTGACAAAACTTTGCGACCATGCCAGCCTCCATTCCTGGAGGGCAGGACATGACTGACTATGACGCGATAGTTATCGGTGCCGGGCACAACGGTCTGGCCGCGGCGGTGCTTCTACAGAAGGCCGGGCTGCGGACGGTGTGCCTGGATTCCAAGCTGTACGCCGGTGGAATGGCGTCCACGGTGGAGCTTTTCGACGGGTACCAGTTCGAGATCGCGGGCTCGGTGCAATTCCCCACCTCGATGGTGGTCGTCGAGGAACTCGGCCTGGACACCCTGCCGACCATCGACCTCGAGGTGATGTCGGTGGCGGTCCGCGGCGTCGGGGACGACCCGCTGATTCAGTACAGCGATCCGATCAAGCTGTTCACGCACCTCAACGAGGTGCACGGGGCCGACGCCGTCAACGGGATGGCGGGGCTGATGGCCTGGAGCCAAGCCCCCACCCGGGCA
>NZ_LATC01000085.1:0-20562 GCF_001414075.1 Mycobacterium sp. UM_11
GTATAAGAGACAGCGCCACGCCGGCGGCTCCACCGGACAAGTGCAAGGACTCCGACGGGCCGACGCCCGACACCGTGCAGCGGGCGATCGCGTCGGTGCCCATCACAATCCCCGGCACCATGTGGGTGGAAATCGCTCGGGGACATGCGAAGAAGTGCCGCCTGTACTGGGTGCAGATCATCCCGACCATCGCGAGCGAAACCACCGGCCAGCAGTTGCTGTTCTTCGATCACAACACGGCACTGGGCACACCCACTCCAAATCCCAAGCCGTACATCACCGTGTTGCCGCCCTCCGATGACGCCATCACCGTTCAGTACCAATGGTTGAAGGGCAACGATCAGCCGTGCTGCCCCACCGGGATCGGTACGGTGAAATTCGAGATCGGCCCCGACGGCAAGCTAAAGCCGCTCGGCAAGATCCCGAATCAATGACCGTTACGTCAGCTGGTGACCGACTCGGTCAAGTTCTCCGGGTGCAGCATCTCGGCGTAACGCAGCTGCTCCGGAATTCCGAAGCCGTCGACCAGCGTTTGCGCGTGCGGCCGCAGCGCGCGGCACCGATCGTTGATGCCGCGGGTGACGGCTTTGGCCCGCTCGGTGGACAGGTACCGATGTTCGATGTACCACGCCTTGTCGTCCTCGATGACCGACAGCGCATACAGATCGCACAAAACCCCTAGCAATTCCCGGGTTTCCTCGTGGGGACACGCGTCGATGCCGGCGACGAACGCTTCGAGCACCACGCGGTCGATGTGCGCGCCCGCGGCGTGCAGCACGTGATCCTGCACCGAGTTGAACGCGTCGAATTCCGACATCTCCTTGGACTTGGCCTGCAGCCGCCGCGCGACCGACGCCAGCAGATATTCCTCGCGATCCTCGAACATCTTGATCTGGGTGCCGCGGTTGAACAGGCTGCCCTCTTCCTCGCTGTCCTGTCGGGCGTCCACAATCGTTTGGATAATCGCTTCCGCCGCAGTGCGTTTGACGACGCGCTCACCAACGGTGTTGGCGGCGAAGCGCACCCACTCGACCGGGCTCATGCTGCGGATGTCATCGGCGTAGGCCGTCAGCAGTTCCTTGGCCACCAACTGCGTCAGCACGTGGTTGTCGCCTTCGAACGTGGTGAACACGTCGGTGTCCCCGCGCAGGGCGATCAGCCGGTTCTCGGCCATGTAGCCCGCGCCGCCGCACGCCTCGCGCGCCTCTTGGATCGCCCGGGACGCGTGCCAGGTGTTGGCCGCCTTCAGTCCGGCGGCGCGCGATTCCAGCTCGCGCTGCTCGTCGGCGTCGACCGCGTCCGCGGTCTGAATGTCATGGCACTTGCTGACCAGTTCGTTCTGGGCGAACTGCAACGCGTATGACTTCGCGATCAAGGGAAACAGCCGGCGCTGATGCACCAGGTAGTCCATGATCAGCACCTCGGACTCGTCGTCGGGCGCGCTGAATTGCTTGCGCTGCAAGGCGTATCGTGTGGCGATGTCGAGCGCGACGCGGGCGGCGGCGCCCGCGCTGCCACCGACCGTGATCCGCCCACGGACCAGCGTGCCCAGCATGGTGAAGAACCGGCGGTTCGGGTTCTCGATCGGCGAGCTGTAGGTGCCGTCCGGCGCCACATCGCCGTACTTGTTGAGCAGGTTCACGCGGGGCACGCGCACGTGGTCGAACACGATGCGCCCGTTGTCCACGCCGGGCAGGCCGCCCTTGTATTCACAGTCCGACGTCGTCACCCCGGGCAGGTCGTTGCCGTCGGCGTCGCGGATCGGCACCATCAGGCAGTGCACGCCGTGCTGGACGGGCTTGCCGTCCTCGGTCGTGATCAGTTGCGCGAATACCGCTGCCATGGTGGCCGTTTCGGCCGCCCCGCCGATGTAGTCCTTTCGGGCGGTCGGCGTGGGGGAGTGGATGATGAACTCCTCCGTCGCGGGGTCGTACGTCGCGGTGGTCTCCAGCGACTGAACGTCGCTGCCGTGCCCCGTCTCCGTCATCGCGAAGCAGCCCCGCAGCTCCAGGCTGATGATCTTCTTCACGTACGCCTCGTGGTGGCGCTCGGTGCCCAGGTTTTCGACGGCGCCGCCGAACAGGCCCCACTGAACCCCGGCCTTGACCATCAGCGACAGATCCGACATCGCGAGCATCTCGATCATCGTGATCGCGGCGCCGATGTCGCCGGTGCCGCCGTGCTCCTTACGGAAGTTGTCGGCGGCCGCACCGAACGCGGCCATGATCCTCATCTGCTCGGCCACCTTGGTGCGCGCGATCACCGTGTTCGGTGTGTAGTGCGGCCGGAAGAGGTCCTCGCTCATGGTGGAGCGCAGCTGGTTCCTGGTGTCACGCCAACGCCCGTCGAGGGCGTTGCGGAGCTGGTCGGCAATGGTGGTGGTGTCTGACGCCATAACCCGACCGTATCCTGCGCTTCGCGCGGCGGGAATAACGACCTGATGCCAATTGGCCTTCACGCCCAGCGCGCATCCGGCGCGTGGTCGCGCGCCGTTTTCGCCGCGAGCGCGGGCTCGGCGATACCTTCTCCGGTATGGGTCTTCGCCTTCGCGCGGCGTGCGCGTTACTCGCCCTGACGCTCGCCGGCTGCGCGCCGGCGCACCCGCCCGCCCCGGCGGCATCACCGCGGCCGATGCTGACCTATATCGGTCAGGCGCAGGTTCCGTTCGATGAGGCCTTCGACGGAACGATCATCGGCGGGCTGTCGGCGCTGAGCTATGACCCCGGCCGCCAGCTCTACTACGTCATCAGCGACGACCGCTCGAAGAAGAACCCCGCCCGGTTCTACACCGTGCAGTTGTCCCTGTCGGACAGGGGAATTGACAGGGTCACCTTCACCGGCACCCACCCCCTGCTGGACCGTTCCGGTCAGCCGTTCCGGCCGCTCACGTTGGATGCCGCGCCACCGGTCGTCCCGCCCGATCCCGAGGGCATCGCGTTCGACCCGGCGCGACAGCGGCTGTACTGGTCCTCCGAGGGCGAGCGGCTCACGGAAGGGCCGGTGTTGCTCGACCCCTGGATCCGGACCGCCGCGCTCGACGGTGCCTACCTCGGCGACTTCACCTTGCCGGCCAACCTGGCGATGTCCGCGCAGAACAAGGGCCCGCGCCGGGACAAGGCGCTGGAGGGCCTGGCGCTGACGCCCGACGGCCGCACGCTGTTCGCGGCGATGGAGGACCCGGGTTACAACGACGGCCCGACCGGGGGCGACGGTCACCGCGTGCTGACCCGGATCACCAAGTTCGACGTCGCCACCGGCACGCCCACCGCCCAGTACGCCTACCCGATGGAGCCGCCCGTCCCGCCCGCCGAACTCAACGGCGTCTCCGATCTGGTGGCGCTGTCCGACACCACGTTTCTGGTGATCGAACGCGCCGCGGCCACCCCGCCGACCGTGCGGATCTACCGGGCCGATATCGGCGCCGCGACCGACGTTTCGGCCATCCCGTCGATGCAGGACGCCGCCGTCACCCCGATGAGTAAGACGCTCGCGCTGGACTTGTCGGCCACACCGGGGCTTTCGCCGCTGGACAATGTCGAGGGCATCACGCTGGGACCGAAGCTGCCCGACGGTCGCCAGTCGGTGGTGCTGGTCAGCGACAACAATTTTTCACCGAGCCAGATCACTCAGTTTCTGTTGCTCGCGATGTGATGATCCCGGGGCCGCAGCCGGTAGAGCGCAAAGCCGGCCGCCGCGACGCCGAACAGCACGAGCATCGTCATGTCGAACACCCACCACCCGCTGTAGTGGGTCCACACCTCGGAGTTGGCGGCCAGCGGGTCGACCCTGCGCAGGTTGACCGTGGAAGCCGACGCGGCGAAGCCCCATTGGGCGGGAACGAACCAGGAAATCTGTTGGAAGCCCCACTTACTCGCCAGCTGAACCAGGCTGCCGTTGAGCAGCGCGGAGGCCAGGATCACCGGCAGCACCAGCGGCAGGACTTCGCGGAGCGACTTGCCCAGTGTCGACAGCGCGAGCCCGATCACCGCGTACACGATGGCCGTCACCGCGACGCTGACGTAGAGCTCGACCGTGGCGTTGCGCAGCAACGCGGCGCCGCCCCCGGGGGCGCCCTTCTCGGCGACGACGAGGGCGAACAGGATGGCCGTCAGGATGGCCGCGGCCAGGCCGCGGACCAGGATCTTGGCGGCCAGGTAGGCCGCGGTCGACGTGCCGAGAGCCTGCTCGCGCCGGAAGATGCGATGCTCGCGCACGACGGCGCGGATGGTCAGCGCGGTGCCGATGATCACCGCGGCGACGTTGAGGGCGGCCAAAATCTCGAGGGCTTCGTGGGGATGGCCGCCGCCGGCTTTGGGCCGGGCCAGGCCGGCATCGCCGGGGATCAGCAGCGTCAGGCCCGCCAGCGCGAACGGCAGAATCGCCAAGAAGACGAAATACAGGCGGTCGGCGAACAGCAGCCGGGCGTCGCGGCGGGCCAGCAGCCGGATTTGCCGTTTCGTGGGGGGCTTGGCCGGGGCGGGCGACGGCGCGGCGACCTCGGGCGGGCCCGCCAGCGCCGGCTCCGGTGGTCGGGCGCGAAAGGCGCGGTGCGCCCCGTCGGGGTCGGCGCTCACCCGCGCGAGCACCGCCGACCAGTCGGCGGTGCCGAACGCGGATTCGACTTGGGCGGGTGGCCCGAGGAATGCCGTCGCACCGGCCGAGGTGAGCACCAGCACCTGATCGCATAGCTCGAGATCCGCCAAGGACGTCGGCGGCGAGACGGCGGCCACGACCACGCAGCCGATGTCGGCCTGGCGTCGCAGCATCGCCATCACGTGACGCTGTTGCTCCGCATCGAGACCGGCGCCCGGCTGGTCGACCACGAGCAGCGTCGGCCGGGTGACGAGCTCGACCGCCAGCGCGGCGCACCGGCGCAACTCGGGCGAGAGTTTGGCGATCCGGGTGGTCCGGTGCGGCGTCAGCTCGAGTTCCTCGAGGACTTGGCCGACCACGCGGTCGCGTTGCTCGGACGAGACATCCTGGGGCAGGCGCATTTCGGCGGCGTACCTCAAGGCCCGTTCGACGCTGAGCTGCCGGTGCACCCGGTCGTCGGGCGACACGATGCCGATGCGGGCGCGCATGGACTCCGGCTCGGCGTGGACGTCGTGGCCGTCGACGGCCACGAGCCCCGAGCTGGGCTGCCTGGTGCCGGCGAGCAGCCCGAGCAGCGCGGAATTGCGCGCGGCCGACGGCCCGACCACCGCGGTGAAGATGCCCGGGCGAGCCGCGAACGAGATGCCCGACAGCGTCTCGCGCCCGTCGACGGCGAGCCCGAGCTGGTACGCGGTCACCCCGACGGTGCGGGCCTCGGCGTCCAGTGGCAGGCGATAGGTGGCGTTCGGTTCCGCGGTGCGCGGAGACGGTCCCGGGACGCGCAGCTTGGAGGTGACCATCCGCTCGATCAAGCTCGGACCCTTCGCCGGCGCCTCCGCCGCGGCGGGTGGCGGAATGGGCGGCGCCGGGTCCGGGTGGGCCGGGCGCTCGGGCGCCGGCGGTTGCTGCGCGAGCGCGGGCATGCGCTGGGTGTCGCGCTGGGTCGGAGCCGGCGGACCCGGATCGTGCGGCGCGACCGGACGGGGCGGGGGATAAGCGGCGGCGGGCCGGGGCGCCGGGCGCGGCGCCTGGCCGGGCGGGCCGGCTGGCTGACCGAGTTGGAACGTCAGCCGGGGACCGCGCTGCGGATCACCGATGCCGATCGCCTGGCCGTCGCGAATGGTCACCGTGGACGCCCGCGCTCCGTCGACGAAGATGCCGTTGTGGCTCAGGTCGATGGCCACCCAGTGGGCGCCGGCGAATCGCAGCACCACCTCCGGGCGGGGCGCGGGCGGCGGCGAGGCGACCGGGCCGAGGCGCTCGAGCGCGATGTCGCAGCCCGGTCCGTAGCCGACGATCACGTCGCGGCCGGGCGCGAAATCGAACCTCATCGACCCGACCCATACGGTCAACGGGGAGGCTCTGAAAGCGGAACCCTCGGTCCGCATTGGCCGCCACCTTTCGTCACGCCGGTCAGCTCGGCTTAGTGTCTACCCACCGGCCGCCGTCCATGCACCGGGGGCGTGCTTGTCAGGGCGCGTTGCGCCGGGCCGCCGGCGACGCGTTCTCGAGCAGCCGCCGCAGCACCTCCACCGCGTCGGTGAGCACCTGGCGGTCCCTTGGCTCGAGCAACGCCAGCTGCGGTTCGATCGCGGCCGCGCGGTCGGCGCGCACCGCGTTGAGCATGCGCTTGCCCTGGGGGGTGATCCGGATCCGGACCGCGCGGGCGTCCCCGGGGTCGACGGTCCGGGTGACCAGGCCGGCGTCCTCGAGCCGGCGCACCTGCGTGGTCATGGTCGGCTGCGAGCAGTGATCAACGGATGCGAGGTCCCCGATTCGGGCCTCTCCGTGGGCTTCGATCGTGGCGAGCAGCCTGGCCTGCGCGGCGGGCAACGGCATCTGGATTCGCTGGGTGGCCAGCCGGTTGAGCCGCGCCACCACGCCCAGCAGATCCGCCCCCAGCTGTTGAGCCTCGACGTTTGCGGTCTCGACAACTCTGTCCATGCCACCCATCGTTCCATAGCTTTGCTATGTGAGACGAGCGGCGGCCGGGCCGGGCGGGTCGGAAGTAGCGGAGCGGACGACCCGACTTTGCGCTGCCGCCTGGCACAATCGGTGAAGTGAATGCCCGCCGCCCCGTTCGGTCGCGCCATCGGGGTGGACCTCTACAGCCGGCCGAATTGGCGCAGGCCTCGGTCATGGGGGCGCTCTGCGCGGCAATCGCCATCATCGCGGGGGTGGTCCCGTTCGCACAGGGATTGGCGCTGCTGGGCACGGTTCCGATGGGGCTGCTGACGTACCGCTACCGGCTTCGGGTGTTGCTCGCCGCGACGTTTGCTGCCGGCATGATCGCGTTCCTCATCTCCGGGCTGGGCAGTTTCATCGCCGTCGCCAACTGCGCATACATCGGCGGGTTGACCGGATGGGTCAAGCGCAGGGGTCGGGGCACCCCGACGGTGATCGCCTTGTCCTTGATCGCCGGCCTCGCCGTCGCCGCCGCGACCGTCGGCGCGTTGATGGTGCTGAATCGGCTGCGCCACCTGATTTTTGAGGTGATGGCGGCCAACGTCGACGGTGTCGTCGCCTTCCTGAACCGGGTGGACCTGCAGTGGCTCGGTGCCGACGTGAAGCGGTGCTTCGAATTCGGACTGCATCACTGGCACTGGCTGATGCTCGCGTATGTCACCTACGGGGTGGTGTTCTCGTCGTTGATCGGTTGGTGGGCACTTTCCCGCTTGCTGAATCGGATGGGCAACGTTCCGGACGTGCACAAGCTCGATGCCCCGGACGAGGCCCCCGACGCCGCGATCGGTCCCGTGCCGGTGCGATTGGAACACGTGCGCTTCCGGTACCCCCACGCCAAGCAAGACGCGCTGCGTGAGGTCAGCCTGGAACTACAGGTTGGCGAACACGTTGCCGTCATCGGCGCCAACGGGTCCGGGAAGACGACGCTGACGCTGATCCTGGCGGGCCAGGAACCGACGTCGGGTTCGGTGCAGCGCCCGGGCGCGGTGGGGCTGGGCAGGCTGGGCGGCACGGCGCTCGTTCTGCAGCACCCGCAGAGTCAGGTGTTGGGCACCAGGGTGGCCGACGACGTGGTCTGGGGGCTGCCGCCGGGCACCGAGGTCGATACCGACCGCTTGTTGCGCGAAGTGGGCCTGGAGGGTTTCGCCGAGCGCGATACCGGCGGCCTGTCCGGCGGGGAACTGCAGCGCCTCGCGCTGGCCGCGGCGCTGGCCCGGGAACCCGCGCTGCTGATCGCTGACGAGTTCACCAGCATGATCGACCAAGAGGGCCGTGACGTCCTGTTGAAAGTGCTGTCGGGCCTTCCCGATCGGCATCGCACCGCCCTGGTGCACATCACGCACTTCGACAACGAGGCCGCGTCGGCCGACCGGACGATCAACCTCAGCGATTCCCCCGACAACACCGGCCTGGTCGAAACGGCTCCGCCCCCGTCGCCGGGCGTCAAGGCCGGGCGCCGCCCCACCAAGCCGGTGCTCGAAATCGTCGGCGTGGCACACGAATACAACACCGGCACGCCGTGGGCCAAGACCGCGCTGCGCGATATCAGCTTCGTCGTCGAACAGGGCGACGGGATTTTGATTCACGGCGGCAACGGCTCCGGCAAGTCGACGCTGGCGTGGGTGATGGCCGGTCTGACGGTCCCCACCGTCGGTGCCTGCCTGATCGACGGCGAGCCCATCCGCGATCACGTCGGCGCGGTGGCGTTGTCGTTTCAGACGGCGAGGCTCCAGCTGATGCGCAGCCATGTGGGGCTGGAAGTTGCCTCGGTGGCCGGCTTTTCGCATCACGACCAACGCCGCGTGGCCGCCGCCCTGGCTGCGGTGGGACTGGAACCCGCGATGGCCAAGCGGCGCATCGACCAGCTCAGCGGCGGCCAGATGCGGCGGGTGGTGCTGGCCGGGCTGCTGGCGTGTTCGCCTCGGGTGTTGATCCTCGACGAGCCGCTGGCGGGGCTGGACGTCGACAGCCAGCGGGGGCTGCTGCGCCTGCTGGCCGATCTGCGCCGCTACCGGGATCTGACCGTGGTCGTCATCTCGCACGACTTCGTCGGCTTGGAAGCCGTGTGCACCCGGACCCTGCACCTGCAGAACGGGGCGTTGCAGGCGGTGTCGGCCCCCGCCGCGGCCGGGGGTGTGGCGTGACAACGACCTCCGCCTCCGCGCCGGCGCAGAAGCGGCGCACTTCTCGCCCGGTGGTGCTGTTGGTTCCCGTGCCCGGCGGGTCGGCCATTCATGACCTGTGGGCCGGCACCAAACTCCTTGTGGTATTTGGGGTTTCGGTGTTGCTGACCCTGTATCCGGGTTGGGTGACGATCGGGTCGGTGGCGGCGCTCGTGGCGGCGGCCGTCTGGATCGGTCACATCCCCCGCGGTGCGCTGCCGTCGATTCCGCGGTGGCTGTGGATCCTCATGGCGCTGGGTTTTGTAACCGCCGCGCTGGCGGGCGGCAGCCCAATGGTGTCGATCGGCGGGGTCCATGTGTGGCTGGGCGGGGCGTTGAATTTCTTGCGGATCACCGCACTGTCCATCGTGTTGCTCGGCCTGGGCGCGATGGTTTCGTGGACCACCAATGTCGCCGAAATCGCCCCGGCCTTGGCGGTTTTGGGCCGGCCCTTCAAGTGGATGCGGATTCCCGTTGACGAGTGGGCGGTGGCCCTGGCTCTGGCGCTGCGCGCCTTCCCACTGCTGATCGACGAGTTCCAGGTGCTCTACGCCGCCCGGCGGTTGCGGCCCAACCACATGCCGCCGACGCGTAAGGCGCGGGTGCGGCAGACGGCGGGCAACTCGATCGATTTGGTGGCCGCCGCCATCGTCGTGACGCTGCGCCGCGCCGATGAGATGGGCGACGCGATCACCGCTCGCGGCGGCATCGGTCAACTCTCGGCCGCTCCGGCGCGGCCGAAACTGGGGGACTGGGCCACGCTCGCGGTGACCATTGCGGTCAGCGCGGCGGCGGTGGCGATCGAGACGATATTCCACCTCACTCGCTAGCCCGTCGCGTAGCGTGAGCGCGTGGCCGACATTCACCGGACCCGCACCATCGCGGCGCGCATCGGCGACATCTGGGAAACGCTCGCGGACTTCGGGTCCATCAGTTCCTGGGCCGGCAACGTCGACCACTCGTGCATCCTGTATTCCGGACCGGACGGAAACCCGGTCGGCACCACCCGGCGAGTGCAGGTCAAGCGCGACGCCCTCGTCGAGCGCATCACTGAGTTCGACCCGCCCCGCGCCCTCGGCTATGACATCGAGGGCTTGCCCAGCCGCCTGCGCCGGGTGGCCAACCGCTGGACGCTGGAACCGGCCGCCGCGGACACCCTGGTGACGCTGACCAGCACCGTCGAAATCGGGCCGCGCTCAACGCAAAGGGTCGCCGAGCGGCTCCTGTGCCGCGTCCTGGCACGGCAGTCCGCGGTGATGCTCGCCGGGCTCGCGAATCGATTGGAGCATGCCCGTGTCTGATCGCCCCGACGTCATCGTCATCATGACCGACGAGGAACGCGCGGTGCCGCCGTACGAGGCTCCCGACGTGCTCGCCTGGCGCGACCGGACGCTGACCGGCCGCAAGTGGTTCGACGACCACGGCGTCAGTTTCACCCGGCACTACACCGGCTCGCTGGCCTGCGTGCCAAGCCGCCCAACGATTTTCACCGGGCACTACCCCGACCTGCACGGCGTCACCCAAACCGACGGCATCGGCAAGACGGCCGACGATTCGCGCATGCGCTGGCTCCGCCAGGGCGAGGTCCCCACGCTCGGCAACTGGTTCCGCGCGGCCGGATACGACACCCACTACGACGGCAAGTGGCACATCTCGCACGCCGACCTCATCGACCCGCAGACTTCTCGGCCGCTGGCCACCAATGACGAGAACGGTGTCGTCGACGCCGCCGCGGTGCGGCGCTACCTGGACGCAGACCCGCTGGGGCCGTACGGGTTCTCCGGTTGGGTCGGCCCGGAGCCGCACGGGGCGGCACTCGCCGACGCCGGCATCCGCCGCGACCCGCTGATCGCCGACCGGGTGGTCGCGTGGCTCACCGACCGCTACGCCCGCCGCCGCGACGGCGACCCGGCCGCCCTGCGGCCCTTCCTCCTGGTGGCCAGCTTCGTCAATCCTCACGACATCGTGCTGTTCCCAACCTGGTCGCGGCGGGGCCCGGTCAAGCCCTCGCCGCTCGATCCACCCGCGGTTCCCGCCGCGCCCACCGCGAACGAGGACCTGTCGGGGAAACCGGCGGCGCAGATCGCCTTCCGCGAGGCCTACTACTCCGGCTACGGTCCCGCGGCGGCGATCGAGCGAACCTACCGTCGCGATGCGCAGCGCTACCGCGACCTGTACTACCGGCTGCACGCCGAGGTGGACGGACCGATCGATCGGGTCAGGCGGGCCGTCACCGAGAGTGGTTCGGGCGACGCGGTATTGGTGCGCACGGCCGACCACGGCGATCTGCTGGGCGCGCATGGGGGGCTCCACCAGAAATGGTTCAACCTGTACGACGAGGCCACCCGCGTGCCCTTCGTCATCGCGCGCGTCGGCGAGCGCTCGACGCGGCCACGGATCGTCACGGCGCCGACCTCACACGTCGACGTGGTCCCCACCCTGTTGGCCGCCGCGGGCGTCGACGTCGCGGCGACGGCCGCCGTGCTGGCCGAGTCGTTCTCGGAAGTGCATGGACTCCCCGGGCGTGACCTCATGCCGATCGTCGACGGTGCCCCGGCCGACGAGGCCCGCGCCGTCTACCTGATGACCCGGGACAACATGCTCGAAGGGGACAGCGGCGCTTCGGGATTGGCCCGCCGGCTGAAGCGGACGGTCAATCCGCCTGCGCCCCTGCGCATCCGGGTCCCGGCCCACACCGCCACCAACTTCGAGGGCCTGGTGATCCGCGTCGACGAGCCGACGGTTTCCGGTGGCGCCGGCCATCTGTGGAAGCTGGTCCGCACCTTCGACGATCCGAGTACCTGGACGGAACCGGGCGTCCGGCAACTGGCGGCCAACGGGCTTGGTGGCGAGGCGTATCGGACGTCCCCCCTCGACGACCAATGGGAGCTGTACGACCTGACGGACGACTCGATCGAAGCGATCAACCGGTGGACCGATCCGGACCTCCATGCCCTGCGTCAGCACCTGCGGACGCGGCTCAAGCACGCCCGCGCCGATTCCGTTCCCGAGCGGAACCGGCCCTGGCCGTACGCATCTCGCCGACCTCCCTCGACACCGCCGTCGACGCTAAGGCGTCTTGTGAGGGCCATCCTCGGTCACTGAATCGCGGCGCAGCTCCGTTCAGCCATGCCTGCTGGCAGGTAGCGGGTTCTCCCGCTAGTAGGCCCGGTCGATGGGGGTTAGCCGCGGCGACATCGCTGTCGCAGAGGGCGAGTCTGAGAGGCATCGAGCAGGATGCGCAAGGCTCTTGCATCTGACAAAAGGGGACGTCATGACAGCGATGTACGGCCTGTTCGCGATCGTTCCGATTGTGTGGGGCTGCGCCGGTTACGTGCTGGTGTCTCATCCGGGCACCATGGAGCTCGGTGAGTCTAGGGGCCTGCGAAAGTAAGTTAGATCGCCTAAGGCCTTGCTAAACGCTGCGCTCGTGCCGACCTACGGATGCCGCGGTGAGGGACCGGCAGCATCATGCGCGTTGCGGCGCGCCGCCGGTCCACCCACCTATCGGCGAGCCTCTCGCGTCAGCTCTTCGTCAGAACCGCGGATCCGGGCGCGAATTGACCCGGGCCACTTTCGATCCCCACGAGATCAACTCGGGACTGGCGTCGTCGTTGGGGATCTCGCATTCGATCAGCACCGGACCGCCCTTGTGGGCGTGTGCTTTCTCGATCGCCTCGGCCAATTCCGCTGCGGTGGTTGCCTTCAGCCCCAGGCCGCCGCCGTCCTCCGCGTTGAACACGTCGACCAGACCGGCGTAATCCCAGTTCTTGTAGTAGTTGTAGGGACCGTCGTGGATCGCCGACTCGATCACGTACCCGCGGTTGTTGACCAGAAAGATCACGATCTCCTGCCGGTGGCGGATCATGTTCGAAACCTCTTGGGCCGTCAGTTGAAACGATCCGTCGCC
Source organism: Mycobacterium sp. UM_11 (assembly GCF_001414075.1). Lineage (NCBI taxonomy): Bacteria > Bacillati > Actinomycetota > Actinomycetes > Mycobacteriales > Mycobacteriaceae > Mycobacterium > Mycobacterium sp. UM_11. Next base: position 12,631 of record NZ_LATC01000085.1, read on the forward strand.
GATGACCGAGACCAGCCGACGGTCGTCCTCGAGCCCCATCGCGTAGCCGAAGCTGGCCGGCACGGACCAGCCGATCGAGCCCCACTGCATCTCGATCTCGAACCGGGCGCCACCGGGCAGTCGCGTGTACATGCCGTTGAGCCAGGAGTCACCGGTCTCCACCAACAAGGTGGTGTTGGAGTCCAGCTCTTCCTCGATCTGGCGCCACATCTCGACCCGGCTCAGCGGCGCCGACGGGTCGTCGGTCGCCGGCCGGGGCGCCACCGCTGCCGTACCCCTGAGGCGCTTGTACTGCGTCAGGGTCGCGTCGTTGGCTTGCACCTTCTTTGCGAGGTCGGACAGGAAGTCGGCCAGCGCCACTCCGGTGAACTCCGCGTCGGGGAACCGCACGACCCGGGGCTCGGCGTTGATCATGCGCTTCCGCGGCGGCAACGCGCTGTAGCCAACCGTGGTGTAGTCGTTGAACACCGGTCCCGCGGCCACGATCAGGTCGGACCAGTCGACGATGGCCTGGCACTGCGGGCTGCTCACCTCACCCCAGTAGATCCCGGCGTATTGCGGGTGATCTTCGGGGAAGAAGCCTTTGGCGTTCGGCATCACCGCCACCGCGCAGCCCAGCGTCTCGGCCAGTTCGCGGAAGGCGTCGATGGCGCCGTATGAGCGCAGGTGCACCCCGGCCAGCAGGATCGGCTTCTTCGCCTGGGCGATCAGGTCGGTGGCCCGCGCGACGGCGTCGGCGAGCGTGCGCGCGTTGCTTGGCTGCCAGTCGGGCAACTCCGCGAACGGAGCCGGAGCGGCACACGGCGCGGCCGACAGGTTGCACGGAATCTCGATGTAGGCGGGCTTGCGCTCGCGCAGCGCGGTGCTGATCGCGTAGTCGATCATGGCGGGCGCGTTGTCGGGGTGCTGGATGCGCACCGCCGCGCAGGTCACCTGACGGAACACCTCGTATTGCGCGGTGAAGTCGTGCGTGCCCACCGTGTGGTGCAGGATGTGGTTCTCACCCGCGTCGTTGGTGTTGGGGCTCGACGACACCATGATCACCGGCAGGCGTTCGGCGTGGGCGCCGGCCACCCCGTTCAGCGCGGAGTACGCCCCGACGTTGAAGGTGGTGAGCACGGCGCCGACCCCGTTCGCCCGGGCGTAGCCCTCGGCGGCGTAGGCGGCGTTGAGCTCGTTGCAGCAGCCGATCTGCTCGACGTTCTCGTTCTCCAGCAGCTCGTCGAGCAGGACGAGGTTGTAGTCCCCGGGCACCATGAAGTAGTGCTTGAGCCCGATCTGCTCGAACCTTTTCGCGAGGTACTTCCCCACGGTGAAGTCAGCCATGATTGCGTTCCTTTTGCGTTGAGCCACTTGGGAATTGGTCTACTCGGGCGCGTCGATCGGGACGACGTTGATGAGCTTCTTGTTGACGAACTCCGCGATGCCGATGCTGGACAGTTCGTGCCCGTAGCCCGACAGCTTGACGCCCCCGAAGGGCAGGTCCGGCTTGGTCCAGGTGGGGTGGTTGACGAAGACCATGCCGGTCTCGATCCGCTTGGCCACCTCGACCCCGCGCTGCGGGTCCTGCGTGAACACCGAGCCGCCGAGCCCGAAGTGCGAGTCGTTGGCCAGCCGCACGGCGTCGTCCTCGCTGGTGGCGCGGAAGAAGAGCGCGACGGGTCCGAAGAACTCCTGGTAGTAGGCCGGGTTGTCCGGGGTCAGGTCGGTCAGGATGGTCGGCTGCACGAACGCGCCGGTGGTGGGCACCGGCTCACCGAGCGGGATGGCCGTCGCGCCGGCCTCGACCGCGGCCTTGATCTTGTCGTTCAGCTCGTCGGCCGCGCCCTGGCTCGACATCGGCGGCAGGGTCGTCGCCTCGTCGAACGGGTCGCCGGCCTTGAGCTCCGCCAGCGCCGCGGAGAACCTCTCGAGGAACTCGTCGGCGATCTCCTCTGCGACGATGATCCGCTTGGAGGCGACGCAGCACTGACCGCCGTTGTTCATCCGGCCCCACACCGCCCACGGGACGGTCTTGTCCAGGTCGGCGTCGTCCAGCACGATCAGCGCGTCCGAGCCGCCCAGCTCCATCGTGGACTTCTTGAGGTTCTTTCCGGCCCGGGCCGCGACGACGCTGCCGGCGCCCTCGCTGCCGGTCAGCGACACACCGCGCACGCGCGGGTCGTCGATCAGCAGGTTGATCTGCTCCTTGGTTGCGAACAGGTTGGTGTAGGCGCCCTCGGGGAAACCCGCCTCGAGCAGCAACCGCTCGAAGGCGGCGGCGGCCTGCGGGACGTTGGAGGCGTGCTTGACCATGACGACGTTGCCGGCCATCAGGTTGGGGGCCGCCACCCGCGCCAGCTGGTAGAAGGGGAAGTTCCACGGCTGCACGCCCAGGATCACCCCGAGCGGTTGGCTGACGAGCATCGCGTTGTCGTTGACGCTGAGCGTGTCGATGCGCTCGGGCGCGAGGAACTTCTCCGCGTTGTCCGCGTAGTAGGCGAAGATGTGCGCGCTCAACGCCACCTCGCCCAGGGCCTCCTTGTAGAGCTTGCCCATCTCCAGCGTCAGCAGGCGGGCGAACTCGTCGGGCCGCTCCGTGAGGATGGCCGCCGCACGCTGGCACAACGCGGCGCGCTCGGCGTAGGAGGTCTGGCTCCAGGACTCAAACGTCTTCTGCGCCTGGTCGAGAAGGTTCATCGCCTCCGCGTCGGTCAGGTCGTCGAAGGTGGCGATCACCTCGTTGTTGAACGGGTTGACGGTCCGGTATGCCATGGTGTGCCCTCCATCGTTTTACCCACCAGCAGGGAAGCTGCATCTCATCGGTGAAATACAGCCATTTCGAAGCGATTACGCGGCAGGCCCTGCTGTCGCGTGCTGTTAACAGCATGCGGACGGGGCGAAGGTATGTCGTTACGGTCACCACCAAACAGTCATTACCGCCAGCAGGTAATGTGCCCGCCGAGCCGCGATCGCCCCTGACTGTTGCTGTGGCGCACCACCGTTGGCCGCGTCGGCGCGCGCCAGCGCCGATGGCGCGCCACGCCTCGTCCGAGAGGCTCGACACGCCCCGTCTTTGGGGGGCCGGCCGGATGCGTTGCGGCGGGCACGGTGCTAGTCGTGTGGAAGGGGTTTACTCCGCGCCCGGAAGATAGATACTGACATGATGCCGCTCCGGCATCATCCGGGCGCGGGAGATTTCCCGAGGCGATTTTTCGCGGGCGCCGACCCGATGGGTAGCCCGCGATGGACCGCTGCGCGGCTGCGGCGATTGTTGACGCCCGACCGGGCTGAGGAGCAAGCCGGCCGCAATAGTCTGAGTGAGCTCGCTCGACAGCAGACGGCTTTGCGTCGGGTGGCCGAACTCGTGGCCCGCGAGGCCGACCCCGCGGTCGTGTTCAACGCGGTGGCTGAAGAGATGGCCGACTGTCTGGGAGCGCACAACGCTACCGTGGCCCGCTACGACGGCGATGACATCGTCATTGCGGCGATTGGCCGGCCGGAACCCCAGTTGCCAAACCCGCCGGCGGTCGGTGATCGGTTTCCGCTGGACGGTGATCACGTCGCGGCGATCATTCGGCGCACCGGCCATCCCGCCCGGGTGGACAACCACGACCACGTGGCCGGTGCTGCGGCGGCCCGGATCCGCGACATCGGCATCAAATCCATGGTGGCCGTGCCCATCGTCGTGGGGGGGCGGCTGTGGGGCGTTATCGCGGTGGCCTCGCCAACCGGGCCGCTACCGGCCGATACCGAAACTCGCATGGCGGATTTCGCCGAACTGGTGGCGACCGCGCTGTCCAACATGGCGGCACGAGAACAGCTCGATGCCAGCCGCGAGAACTTGCGGCAGCTGGCCCGGCAGCAGACGGCATTGCGCCGAGTGGCCGAACTGGTCGCCCGGGAGGCCGACCCGGCGGCCGTGTTCAACGCCGTCGCCGAAGAGATGGCTGACTGCCTGGACGCCTACAACGCAACGGTGGCTCGGTTCGACGGCGATGAGATCGTTGTCGAGGCCCTCGGGCGCGCCGAGCGTGAATTGCCCAATCCGCCGGCCGTTGGTGAGCGGTTCGCGATGGGCGGGGATCACGTCGCCCCCATGGTGCGTCGCACCGGCCGGCCCGCCCGGCTGGACAGCCACGACCAAGCGGCCGGTCCCACAGGCGCTTTCATCCGCGAACTCGGCATTCAATCGATGGTCGCCGTCCCGATCGTGGTGGCGGGAACGTTGTGGGGTGTGGCGGGCGTGGCTTCGCGCTCCGGCCCGCTGCCGCCCGACACAGAGGCCCGGCTGGTTGACTTCGCGGAATTGGTCGCGACGGCGATCGCTAACGCCGCCACCCGGGCCGAACTGCAGGCCAGCCGGGACAACCTGCGCGAGCTCGCCGACAACCTCAGCGTGTTGGCCAGACAGCAGGCCGCCCTACGCCGCGTCGCCACGCTGGTCGCGCGGGGGGTGACGCAGTCCGAAGTGTTTACGGCCGTCGCCGAAGAGATGGCCGGTTGCCTGAATGTGGCCAACGCCGAGGTGCTCCGGTTCGAGGACGACGGGGCGGCGATCGTCGTCGTCGCCTCATTCGGAGCCCCAGGAGTGCCCCACCTGTCAGTCGGTGAGCGCCTCAGCACCGAGGGCGACAACGTCTCGTCGAGGGTGTTGCGCACGCGCCGCGCGGCGCGCATGGACAGCTGGGACGGCGCCCAGGGGCCCATCGCCGAGCGCATTCGACAGTTGGGCATCCGGTCGCGTACCGGTGCCCCGATCGTGGTGGACGAGCGGGTGTGGGGAATAGCCGTGGTGGCGACCAACGATCCCGACCCACTGCCGCCGGATACCGAGGAGCGCATCGCCGAATTCGCCGAGCTGGTGGCGACGGCGATCGCCGCCGCCACCACGCGCGAGGAGCTGATCGCCTCCCGGGCGAGGATCGTGGCCGCCGCCGATCACGCCCGCCGCCGGCTCGAGCGCGACATCCACGACGGTGCCCAGCAGCGGCTGATCTCCCTCGGCCTCAAGCTGCGGCTGGCGGAGGAATCGGTGCCGCCCGAGCAAGACGATGTGAAAAACGTTCTCGCGGAAGCGGTATCCGGGCTGAACGGTGTATTCCAGGAGCTACAGGAGATATCACGAGGCATCCATCCGGCGATTTTGTCGACCGGCGGGTTGGCCGCGGCGCTGAAGACACTGGCCCGCCGCGCAACGGTGCCAGTCGATCTCGAGGTCGGGATCGAGCAACGACTGCCCGACTCCGTCGAGGTCGCCGCCTACTACGTGGTTGCGGAGGCACTGGCCAACGCGGCCAAGCACGCGCAGGCCACCCACGTGGCGGTGCGCGCGCATGCCACCGGTGAGAGCCTCGCGCTGTTCATCTCCGACGACGGGATCGGTGGCGCTGACGCCGGGAAGGGCTCGGGGCTGACGGGACTCAAGGACCGCATCGAGGCGCTCAGCGGCCAAATGCGCGTGGTGAGTCCGGCAGGCACCGGCACGGCAATCGAGATCACGATTCCCGTCCAGGCGGGCCAACCGTAACTCCATTCCGCGCGACTCAGAGGATCTCCCACTGCCGAAGCGGCGCAATGTGACGATCTAGACCCGTCGATACCTGCTAGCAGGGGATGACGATTGCCGCCAGCGGCAACGACAGACCCGCTCCCGGACGGCAAGCTTGCTGACGAACGCGGTACACGACACCGTGTCCGTCGAAATCCATGGCACCAAAGCCTTTTCGGAGAAGGAGCATCATGCACACGTTCTCAGGAGACGCGCAATGACCGAGCAATTGAGCGGCCCGCACAACGGCCTGCACAGCGAGCAGGGCGCCCTGCCCGGGGAACACCCGGGGCGTTCGGCCAACCCCGTGATCAAGGTTCACGACGTGGTCTGGCTCGAGTTCGAGAAGCCCGACCTGCAGAAGGCCGAAGCGTTCGCGCTGGCATTCGGTTTCAGCATTGTGCTGCGCACCGATAACGAGTTGCACCTGCGGGGCAGCGATCCCGGCGCGCCCTGCGTGCTGATCCGCCGCGGTCCCCGTTCCCGCTTCGTCGGGCCGGCCTTCGTCGCCGCCGAGCCCTCCGACCTGTTGCGGCTGGCCGACGCAACCGGGGCCGCTGTGCGGGCACTGCCCGAGACGCTGGGCGGGGTGACCGTCAACCTGGTCGACCCCAGTGGCATCGCACTGCGAGTGGTCTCGGGCGTACGCGAGTTGCCGGAGCTGCCGTCCCAGAAACCACACCTATTCAATTTCGGCGCAAGCCATGACACGCTGCGAGCCAACGCGACTCAGCGTCCCCCCCGGGTGCCCGCGCGCGTGCAGCGGCTCGGACACATCGTGCTGCAGACGCCGAAGTACATCGAGGCGCTGAACTGGCACCTGGACCATCTGGGTCTGATCGTCAGTGACTTCTGCTACTACCCGGGCCAGCGTGAGCGCGGACCGGTCATGAGCTTCATCCGCTGCGACCGCGGGTCGGTCCCCGCCGACCACCACACGCTCGCGATGGCATTAGGCCCGACCCACCGCTACGTGCACTCCGCGTATCAGGTCGCCGACCTCGATGCGCTCGCGGCGGGCGGCGAATACCTGCGCGAGCAAGGGTATTTCCGGTCTTGGGGCATCGGTCGCCACATCCAGGGCAGCCAGATCTTCGACTACTGGCGTGACCCGGAGGGCGGCTTCCTGGTCGAGCATTACGCCGACGGTGACATGTTCGACAACACGCTGGAGCCGGGTTGGGCCCCCTTGTCGGCATCGGGCCTCTATCAATGGGGCCCCCCGCCGAGCAAGGACTTCCTCGGCGTTGGTTCACCCGGTGAAGCGGCCCGCGAACTCGGCCTGATGCTCGCGGCGCTGCGCCACGACAACGAGTTTGACCGCTCCGCACTGCGTGGGCTGTTCGACGTAGCCAAGTCCTGAAAACCCCTCACCCAACCCAAACGGAAGGATCCGCACATGTCCATCTCCATCCTGCACACCGCCGACGCGTGGTGGGTGCAAACCGCTGCCGGCGCCGCCCGCATCCGCACCGACGCGACCACCACCGCGGAGCTGCTCGCCGACCGCCGTGCCATCGACGACGCCGTGGCCTCCACCGACACCGTGCCGGTGGCGAACCTCGCACTGCTCTCGCCGGTAACCACGCCGTGCCGGCTCGTGGCGCAGGCCACCAACTACGCCTCGCACGTCCGTGACGTCGGGCGCGACCCGGGCAAGACTCCGCTGACCTTCTTCCGCAAGGCCTCCGGGTCGGTCACCGGTCCGTTCGGCGACATCGTCAAGCCCACCCACGTGCGACTTCTGGACTACGAGCTCGAGATCGGCCTGCTGATCGGCCGCGAGATCCCGGTGGGCACCGAGGTGACCGAAGCCAACCTGGCCGAGTTCGTCCACGGGCTGGTCGTGACCAACGACGTGTCGGCGCGCGACGTGCAGCTGACCAAACAGCAGTTCTTCGAGTCGAAGTCGTACCCGACGTTCACCCCGGTCGGGCCCGCGCTGGTGCTGGTCGACGCCGATGAGCTCAAGCGCTTCGGCGACCTGCGGCTGCAGTTGCGGGTCAACGGCGAGCTGCGGCAGAACATGGTGGTCGACGGCGACATGCTCTACTCGCCCGTCGAGGCGCTGCAGGCGCTGGCCCGGTTCCAGAAGGTGGAGGCCGGCGACCTGATCCTCACCGGCACCCCGGTCGGCACCGCGCTCACCGCGCGGGGAGTCGAGAACCCGCACCAGATGGATCTGATGACGTTCCTTGCCGACCAGGCGAAGAACCCGAACTACCTGCACCACGGCGACGTCGTGGAGGCCACGGTGGCCACCGACGACGGCGCCCTCGACCTCGGCACCCAACGCAACAAGGTGGTCTACGCATGAACGCACAACCTCACGGCGCCCCGGCGGCACTGCCGGACTTCGTACCGGTAATCATCATCGGTGCCGGGCCTGTCTCTTATACACA
>NZ_LATC01000086.1:0-20141 GCF_001414075.1 Mycobacterium sp. UM_11
TCGTCGGGTGGATCCGCCGCGGCCGGGGCGGCAGAAAGCAGCGCGGCGCACAGCGGGGCCGCCACGACTGTCGACCACTTCACCGGACCGACGTTCATGTCATCAACGATAGGCCTCCAAGGATCCTTTGAGGATCCCGCAAGGAGCGCGACAGAGGCTGCGGTCCATGGGCAACACCATCTACCTCGACGGCGCCCGCGTGGCCACGATGCACCGCGCCGACGCCCCGCTGGGCCGCACGGCCCGGTTCCACCTGCGCAAGTTGTTCGACAACTTGCCCTGCTGCCACCGCTCGTGGGCCAACCAAGGCAAACGCTTCTTCCTGCACGGCTTCGAGCGGGCCTTTGACATCGAATTCGCCTGCGCCGAAACCGAACCCGAAACCGAGGCGGTGATCGACGAGGGCACCCTCGACGAGGTCAAGACGGCGCTGCGCGACCAGTTCGACCACACCACGCTGATCGCCGTCGACGACCCCCAGCGCGACCTGTTCGAGTTGCTGGCCGACCGGGGCGTCATCGACCTGCGGATCATGGACGACACCGGGATGGCCGGCACGGCCGCCTGGACCTTCGAGACGGTCGAACGCATCGTCGAGCGGGCGACCGGCGGCCGCGTCTGGGTATCGCGGATCAAGGCGCGCGAGAGCCGCAACAACGTCGTCACCCTGACGGCGGGACCCGTTTAGAACGAAACACGACGCTCGCAATGCCGATGCGGGAGTATGCGTTCGTGAGCGACGCCTCGGCAATCGGCTGCGTTGGGACGTTGACCGTGGCAACCCGTGGCGACCGCGGCGCCGGGGAGGTACTGGTCACCGTGCGCGGCGCCAAGGAGGCCTTCCTGGCGTGGTCCGACGAGCCGCTGCCGAAGGGCGCCGAGGTGCTGGTGGTGGAGGTCAGGGAAGCCCGGACGGTGGTCGTCGAACCCTGGCACGGCCTCGCCTGATCTGAATTGACCGCCCGGATCGTCCGGGATACAACAGCGAAACCCAAAAGGAGTCCCCATGCTCGGTTACAAGGTGCCCTCCCCCGACGAGGCGATGCTGATCTCGGGCGGCCGAAGCAAGAGCAACGCCCCATTTCGCGTCGTGACCGGCCACGGCGCCTTCATCATGCCGTTCTTCCGCAAGGCCCGCTTCCTCACGCTGGCGATGTGTGAGGCCGAGGTGGCCGAGAAATGCGTGACCCAGCAGGGCATCACGCTCAACGTCCGGGCGGTGATCGCGTTCAAGGTTGGCAACGACACCGAAAGCATCATCAGCGCCGCCCAGCGATTCCTGTCCGAACAGGATCAGATGTCCGTGCTGACGGGCCGCATCTTCGCCGGCCACCTGCGGTCGATCATCGGCTCGATGACCGTCGAGCAGATCATCCGGGAACGCCAGAAACTGGCGACCGAGGTGCTCGACGGCTCCAAGGAGGAGATGGCCCGCATCGGGCTCACCGTCGACGCGCTGCAGATCCAATCCATCGACGACGACGGGCTCGGCTACATCAACGCGATGTCGGCGCCGCACAACGCGGCCATCCAGCAGCAGGCCCAGATCGCCCAGGCCCAGGCGAATCAGGCGGCCGCCGAAGCCGAGCAGGAATCGCAGCGCAAGCAGGCGGAATTCGCCCGCGAGACCGCAATCGTCAAGGCGCAGTACAAGGCCGAGGTCGACAAGGCCCAGGCCGAGGCCGCGCAGGCGGGGCCGCTCGCCGAAGCCGAGGCCCAGCGCGAGGTGCTGCAGATGCGCACCGAGCTGGCCCAGCGCGCCGCCGAACTGCGCCAGCAGGAACTGGTTGCCGAGGTGGTCAAGCCCGCCGAGGCCGAAGCCGAGCGCGTGCGGATCCTGGCCGTCGCCGACGCCGAGAAGATGAAGATCCAGGCCGAGGCCGCGGCGTCGCACAACCGGGTGGCGCTGGACAAGGCGCTGATCGATCAGCTGCCCGAGATCGTGGAGAAGGCGGCCCGGGGGCTCGCCAACGCCAACGTGACGGTGCTCAACGGCGCCGAGGGACTCACCGAGGTGGCCAGCGGGCTGGTCGCCCAGGGCAGGGCGATCTTCGACGCCCTGCGGGGCACCGTCGACTACTACGACGACGAAACCGCCGCGCCGCCGCTCACCACGAACTCCGAATCAAGTAATTCGTGAATTCGCCTGTGCTGCAACACTAATCGCCACTGTAGGCGAGGTCGTCGGACAACACGTTGGACAGGTCGCCGAGATCCATGTCCAGCATCCCATTGTCTCGTTGAGACTGGATTCCCGAGAGACCCGACAGGCCCGAGGTCCCCGACAGGCCAGGTGAGGCCGCGCCGGCGACTGCCTCCGGCACCGGGCTCGGCGGGCCCGCCGGGCTGATGATCACCTGGCCGACGACGCCGTGGGTGGTGAAAGAGCCGCCCTGACCGACGGTGACCATTTCGTGGGGCCCGATAATCAGCGCGCCGCCCTGGTTTAGCGGCACGGTGGCCCCGGTGTGGACGATCAAATAGGAGCCGTCGTCGACCGTCAACGTCCCGCCGGTGACACTCATGACGCCGGTGGGGTCGATGGTGACCACACCACCGGAGTTGATGGAGAACGCACCGGCGTCGTTGACCACGCCGCCGGGGCTGACGGTGAGCGTGCCGTTGTCGATCAACGCGCCGCCGTGGTCGATCGTCAGCGCCGCGCCCTCGGTGAAGGTGCCGCCGGAGTTGACGTTGATTGTGCCGCCGCTGCTGACTTCCATCGTGCCGCCGAAGTTACCCAGTGAGCCGCCGTGCTCGACGGTCAGCGTGCCGCCCGCATCGACCGTCGTGGTGCCGAAGTTACCGAGGAAGCTGCCGTCATCGACGGTGAGAGTGCCGCTGTCGGTCAGGGTTCCGCCCGAGAAGACTCCCAAGCTGCCGCCGTCGTTGACAGTGAGTGTGCCGTTGTCGACCAGGCCGCCGCCCGAGTAGACGGTCATGCTGCCGGAGTCGGTAAGGGTGCCGCCGCTGCTGACGGTGAGGGTGCCGTAGTCGTTCAGGGTGCTGCCGGGGCTCACGGTCAGTGTGCCCGCGTCGCTCAGGTTGCCCGTTTGAGTGATGGTCAGGGTGCCGTTGTCGGTCAGGGTGCCGCCCGAGTCGACCGTCAAGGGTCCGTAGTCGAACAGCGTGCCGCCCTGATCGACGGTCAGTGTGCCGCCGTTGGTGACCGTCATCGGATCGATGGTGTAGAGGTGCCCGCCGTTGTCGACGGTCAGCGTGCCGGAATCGGCAAGGGTCCCGTAGTTGGAGAAGACGCCACCGTTGTCGACGGTGACCGTGCCGCCGCTGTCGATGGTCATCGTCCCGCCGTTGACGACCTGGAACGTCCCGGCGTCGGTGAGCGTGCCGCCCGAGTTGACGGTCAAAGCGCCGTAGTCGACTACGTTGCCGCCGCTGTTGACCGTCAGCGTGCCGCCGTCGGTGACCGTCACCGTCCCACTGTCGTAGAGGTTGCCACCGGCGTTGACAATGACGTCGCCGCCGTCGGTGAAGGTGCTGCCGCTGTAGACGGTGAGAGTGCCGGAGTCGGTGCCACCCGTGCTCACGGTCAGGGTGCCGCCTTGGTTCACGGTAACAGCGCCGGCGTCGTAGAGGTTGCCGCCGCCGGTCACGGTGACGCCGCCGCCCTGACCGACCGTCACCGTCCCGCCATCGGACAAGGTACCGCTCACGGTGAGGCTGCCGGTGTCGGCGCCACCCGTACTCACGGTGAGGCCACCGCCTTGGCTAACGGTGAGGCTGCCGCCGCTGTCGACAGTCAACACGCCGCCCTGGGTGACCGGGACCGTGTTGCCGGACGGGATGGTGAGGGATCCGCCGTTGGTGACCTCTACGGTCCCGCTGTCGGTCAGGGTGCTGTTGGCCAGGTTGAGGTCGGCGCCGTCGATGAGGGTGCCACCGCTATGGACCGTGACGGCGTTGCCGAAAAAGGTTTGATTGAAAGTCATTCCGTGGCTGAACGTGATTGTGCCGGAGTCGTTGACCGTTGTATTGAAGAAAATGGCATGGCCGCCGCTGTTGACGGTCAGGGCGCCGCCGCTGTTGACCGTCAGGTTGGCGTTGCTGACGACGAACTTGGCGTTTTCGGAGACGGTGACGGTGCCGCTGTCGATCAGGCCGGCGCCGGGTTGAACGGTGAGAGCGCTACCAACGTCGGCACCGTCGCCCACGGTGACGGTGCCGCCGGAGTTGACGGTCAATGTGCCGGGGCTAACTTCGAAGTCGGTGCCGTTGGTGATGGCGAGGCTGCCGCCGGAGTTGACGGTGAAACTGCCGGCGTCCTGCACGCTGGCCGCGTTCCCGCCACTGCCGGCGGTGAAGGTGCCGCCGTCGGTGACTGCGCCGCCGGAGTTGACGTCGAGGGTGGTGCCGCCGGACAAGGTAAAGGTCCCGCCGCTGTTGACGTTGAGGGTGCCCCCGGCGTTGACGTTGACGGTGGTGCCGGTGCCGGTCACGGTGAGGCTGCCGGTGTCGCCGGTGACGGTGGCATTGCTGACGCTGAGCGTGCCGCCGCCGTTGACGGTCAGGGTGCCGCTGGTATCGGTCAGGCTGCCGCCGCCGGTCACGGTCAGGCTGCCGGTGTCCCCGGCGGTCGTAGTGCTGACACTGAGCGTGCCGCCGTGGTTGACCGCAAGCGCCCCGCCGTCTGAAAGCGTGCCGCCACCGGTCACGGTCAGGCTGCCGGTGTCGGTGCCGACCCCCGTGCTCACGGTGAGGGTGCCGCCGTGGCCGACCGTGACTGTCCCGGCGTCGGACAGCGTGCCACCACTGGTCACCGTCAGGCCACCCGTGTCGGCACCACCCTGGCTGATCGTCAGGGTGCCGCCGGAGTTCACCGTGACCGTCCCGCTGTCGGACAGCGTGCCGCCGCCGGACACCGTCAGACTGCCGGTGTCGGTACCACCCTGGCTGATCGTCAGCGTGGCGCCATGCTGGACCGTCAACGCGCCGGAGTCGGTCACCGTGCCGCCACAGGTCACCGTCATGGCACTGTTGTCGCTGAACGCACCGCCGGACTGAATGGTCAACGAGCCGCCGTCGGTGACGTTGAAGCTGCTGTTGGCGAAGCCCACATAGCCGCCATTGTCGACAACCACCGAGCCGGAGTCGGTGATCGTGCCCGGGTTGCTGAGCAGGTAGCCGCCGTTCTCGACCGTGAAGGTGCCGCCATTGTCGATGGTCAGGGTGCCGGTGCCACTGCCCACCGAGAATGAGCCGGCGTCGTTGACAACCCCGCCGCTGGCCACGTCCAGCGTGCCGCCGGAGAGGGTAAGGGCACCACCATTCAGGTTGAGGGTGCCGGCGTCGGTGAAGGTGCCACCGGAATAGACGAAAACGCTGCCGCCGGTGTTATCGGTGATAGTGCCGCCGGTGTTGATGGCGACCGTGCCGAAGTCTTTCAGGAAGCCGCCAACGGTCAGGCTGCCCGTGTCGGTGCCACCCGTGCTCACGGTCAGCGTGCCGCCGTTGTTGACCGTGACCGTCCCCGCGTCGGACAACGAGCCCCCACTGGTGATCGTCAGGCTGCCGGTGTCCCCGGTAGTCGCGGTGCTGACGTTGAGGGTGCCGCCGGAATTGACGGTGAGAGTGCCCCCGTCGGACAGGCTGCCGCCGCCGGTCACCGTGAGGGTGCCGCTGTTGGCAGTGGTGGTGCCCACGGACAGCGTGCCGCCGGAGTTGACGGTGGTCGCCCCGCCGTCAGACAGGGTGCCGCCTCCGGTCACCGTCAGGCTGCCGGTATTGGTGCCACCCGTGCCGACGGTGAGAGTGCCGCCGTGGCCGACCGTGACCGTCCCAGCGTCGGACGCAGTGCCGCCGACCGTGAAGCTGCCGCTGTTGGTGCTGGCCGTGCCCACCGTGACCGCACCACCGTGGCTGACGGTGAGACTGCCGCCACTGTCGACAGTGAGCCCGCCGCCTTGGGTGACCGCGAGGGTGTTGCCGGACGGGATGGTGAGGGCACCGCCATTGCTGATTTCGACGGTCCCGCCGCTGGCACTGATGGTGGTGTTGACCGGGAGGTTGAGGGTGATGCCGTTGGTGAACGTGCCGCCGCTATTGACCGTGATGGTGTTGGTGCCCAGGAGCTGCACGGAGGTACCGCTGTTGAGCGTGATCGCGCCGGAGTCGTTGACGGTGCTGGTGCTGAGGCCGAACTGGCCGCCGTTAAAGGTGAGGACGCCGGTGCTGTTGACGGTCACGGTGCCGCCGCCGGCGGCGAACTGTCCGCCGTTGACGGTGACGGTGCCGCTGTCGACCAGGCTGCCGCCGTTGAAGATGAGATTGCCGCCGGCGGCAGTGACCTGGCCGCCCTGGTTGACGGCGAGGGTGCCGCCGGTCCAGATATCGGCGTCGCAGCTGGAACTGAGGGTGAGGCTGCCGCCCTGGGTGACGGTGAGATTGCCGTAGACCTCCAGGCCACCCGCGGTGCCGGGCGCGCCGGTGGTGATAGCGCCGCCGTCGAAGGCCTGGCCGCCGGAGTCCACGGTGAGGGCGCCGAAGTTGAGGGCAACAGTGCCGCCGCTGTTGACGTTCAGGGTGCCGCCGCTGGTGACGGTGATGTCGCCCTCGCTGAATCCCACACCGCCGGTGAGCGTGCCGCCGCTGTTGACGTTGACCGTCCCGCCGTCGGTCAGGGTGGTGCCGCTCAGAGTGACGCTGCCGGTGTCACCGGTAACGGTGGCATTGCTGACGTTGAGCGTGCCGCCGCTGTTGACCGTGAAACTGCCGCCGGTGTCGGTCAGGTTGCCGCCGCCGGTCACCGTGAGGCTGCCGGTGTCCCCGGTGGTCGCGGTGCTGACGTTGAGGGCGCCGCCGCTGTTGACCGTGAGCGTCCCGCCGTCGGACACGGTGCCGCCGCCGGTAATGGTGAGGGTGCCGCTGTTGGCAGTGGTGGTGCCCACGGTGAGGACGCCGCCGGAGTTGACGGTGACCGTCCCGCCGTTGACGGTGAGCGTGCCGCCGCCGGTCACCGAGAGGAACCCGGTGTCGGCGCCGCCCGTACTCACCGTGAGCGCGCCGCCGGAGCTGACGGTCAGAGAGCCACTGTCGGTCAGGATGCCGCCGGAGCCGACGGTCAGAGTGCCGCTGTCGGTGACCACGCCGCCGGAGCTGATGGCCAGGGTGCCGGTGTCGGTGTAGCTGGCGTTCGCATCGATGATGAGCTGCCCGCCACTGGCGACGGTGAGCGTCTGGCCGGGCAGGGTGACGGCAGGATTGCCCGCGGTGACTTCGACGACTTGGCCGTTCAGGATCGTGCCCTGAAGGTCGATCGGATCGACGCCGTTGATGATCACGTGGGTGATCGACAGCGGCGGCTGGGACGCGGCCGGCGCCACCGACTGCGTGGACGCCGCCGGGGCGGCCGATTGCGGCGAGGTGGCGGCGGGCGTGACCGACTGTGACGTCGCCGCGGGGGCAACGGATTGCGTGGAGGCGGTGGGCGTGACCGATTGTGACGTCGCCGCGGGCGCAGCCGACTGCGGCGTGGTCGCCATCGGCGTAACCGACTGCGTGGTCGACGTCGACGTAACGGACTGCGTGGTCGACGTCGACGTGACGGACTGCGGCGTGGTCGCCATCGGCGTAACCGACTGCGTGGTCGTCGTCGGCGTGACGGACTGCTGCGAAACCGTCGGGGTGAGTTGTTGGGTCGCGATGGGCATGCCCAGCTGCTGGCTCTCCGCGGCCGAGCTCAGCTGCTGGGTCGCCGCGGTCGAGGTCAGTTGTTGCGTGTCCGTCGTCGGGGTCAGCTGCTGGGTCGCGATCGAGGTCAGCTGCTGCTGAATCACCGACTGCGTCTGGGATCCCGCGGTGTTCGCAGCGCTCTGGGCTACCGCGCCGCCCTGGGCGTTCTGGCCCGCCGGGTTGGTCGTCTGCGGCGGCTCGCTATACGACTGCAAGGCACTGGCGGCCGCCGAATCGACGGCATACCCGTACATCGCGACCGCATCCTGGACCCACATCGCCATGTACTCGGCCTCGGTCGCCGCGATCGCAGGCGTGTTCTGCCCGAAGAAGTTCGTTGCGATCAACGCCATCAGTTGCGCCCGGTTCTCGGCGATCAGCGGCGGCGGCACCGTCATCAGATATGCCGCCTCATACGCGGCAGCCGCCGCAAACGCCTGCGTGGCCGTCACCCCGGCCTGGGCGGCAGCGGCGGTCAACCATGCCACATAGGGTGCGGCCGCCACACTCATCGCCATCGACGACGGCCCGAACCAGAGCCCGGTCAAGCCCGTCAGTTCGGAGGAATAGCCCGCGGCCGCCGACTCCAGCTCTGCGGCCACCGCGTCCCAGGCTGCCGCCGCGGCCAGCAGCGGGCCCGATCCGGGACCGGTGTACATCAGCCCGGAGTTGACCTCGGGGGGTAGCGACCCAAAGTCCATGGCCTGCCCTCTTCGAACATCTCAGTCAGTGACCCCCACAGCGAACAAAATCCTATCGCCGATTCGGACGATGGTCATAGAAAACTCACCAAAAGATTCCTTCGGTACGGAAACTGGAAACCTATTGACTTGCACGACAATTCGAAGCACGGCCAGGCATCGGACCCGAACGCGGCGGCTTTACTGAAATGCTCTGTGCCGCAAGGTCAATCGGCCGTGAGGGCCACGCGGCGCTGTCGGATTCCCGGGGTTCCCGCCGGACCCGGGCAAGCCAGCGCGCCCGGTGGACCGCCGTCGACGAAATCTCCACGACGCACAGCGACGGACGCCCGGGTGTGCGAGCCGGCGAAACGGCGCCCCCGGACCCTGCCCGGTCGGCCTCGGGGGTTTCTCAGGAAAGCGTGTACGCGGATATGCGGCGTATGAATGAATAATTGGCGAACCAACTGGCCGCAGGCGAAAGGTCGACGGAAGTGGCTAAGAAAGCCCAATCAGTGGCGGACGCGGCGAAAGAGAGCCTGGCCGCGGAGCTCGACCGGCTGCGGCAGCGGCGCGACCGCCTCGAGGTAGAGGTCCGCAACGACCGTGGCATGGTGGGCGATCACGGCGACGCCGCCGAGGCGATCCAGCGCGCCGAGGAGCTGGTGGGGCTCAGCGACCGGATCAACGAGCTGGACCGCCGGCTGCGCACCGGACCGTCCGACCCCGACGCCTCGGAGACGCTGCCCGGTGGCACCGAGGTGACCCTGCGCTTCTCCGACGGCGAAGTGGTCACCATGCACGTGATCTCGATCGTGGAAGAGACGCCGGTGGGTCGGGAAGGCGAGACGCTGACCGCGCGCAGCCCCCTGGCCCAGGCGTTGGCCGGACACAAGGCGGGCGACACGGTGACCTACTCCACGCCGCAGGGCGAGGATCAGGTCGAGCTGATAGCGGTCAAGCTGCCCCGCTAAAGCGTCCCGTAGCGTCCCCGGCGCGGCCCGCCGGCCCGGATAGACTCCCCCCGATGGTTGCCCCGCCGCCCGATGCC
Organism: Mycobacterium sp. UM_11; assembly: GCF_001414075.1. Classification (NCBI taxonomy): domain Bacteria; kingdom Bacillati; phylum Actinomycetota; class Actinomycetes; order Mycobacteriales; family Mycobacteriaceae; genus Mycobacterium; species Mycobacterium sp. UM_11. Next base: position 9,421 of record NZ_LATC01000086.1, read on the forward strand.
GCACCGCCCAGCCCGCAGTTGAGCCTGACGACTCAGGTGATGCGTTTCGTCGTCACCGGCGGCCTGGCCGGGATCGTCGACTTCGGCCTGTACTTGGCGCTGTACAAAGCGGTGGGCGTCCAGGTCGACCTGGCCAAGGCGACCAGCTTCGTCGTCGGCACCATCACCGCGTACCTGATCAACCGCCGGTGGACGTTCCAGGCGGCGCCCAGCACCGCGCGTTTCGTCGCGGTGATGATCCTCTACGGCATCACCTTCGCCGTGCAGGTCGGGCTGAACCACCTGTGCCTTGCGCTTATGCACTATCGCGGGTGGGCAATACCCGTCGCGTTCGTGATCGCGCAGGGCACCGCGACGGTGATCAACTTCGTCGTGCAGCGAGCCGTGATCTTCCGCATCCGCTGAGCCACCTGCGCACGGCGGTTTTGCCCGCCTCCTCCTCGGGACGCAAGCGTCCCGCATCGTCGCGCGGGCAGGCGGTAGCCTCTTTGACGATGTTGAGCACCGAACTTGGAACCACCCCCACCCGGCTGACCGGCTTCGGCCGCACCGCGCCGTCGGTGGCCGAGGTGCTCTCGACCCGCGATCCGGAGGTGATCGCCAAGGCCGTCGCGCGGGTGGCCGAGTCCGGCGGCCCGAACGGGCGGGGCGTCATCGCGCGCGGGCTGGGCCGGTCCTACGGGGACAACGCCCAGAACGGGGGCGGCCTGGTGATCGACATGACCGGGCTCAATCGCATCCACTCGATCAGCGCCGACACCCGGCTGGTCGATGTCGACGCAGGGGTGAGCCTGGACCAGCTGATGAAGGCGGCGCTGCCCTTCGGGCTGTGGGTTCCGGTGCTGCCGGGCACCCGTCAGGTCACCATCGGCGGCGCGATCGCCTGCGACATCCACGGCAAGAACCATCACAGCGCGGGCAGCTTCGGCAACCACGTCCGCTCGATGGACCTGCTGATGGCCGACGGCACCATCCGCACCATCACCCCCGACGGCCCGGACGCCTCGGACGCCGAGCTGTTCTGGGTCACGGTCGGCGGCAACGGCCTGACCGGGATCGTGCTGCGCGCGACCATCGAGATGACACCCACGGAGACGGCCTATTTCATCGCCGACGGCGTCGCCACCAAGGACCTCGACGAGACGGTCGCGGTCCACCTCGACGGCAGCGAGGCCAACTACACCTACTCGAGCGCCTGGTTCGACCTGATCAGTCCGCCGCCCAAGCTAGGCCGGGCCGCGGTCAGCCGCGGCAGCCTGGCGAAGCTGGACCAATTGCCGGCGAAGCTGGCCAAGAATCCGCTGAAATTCGATGCGCCGCAACTGTTGACGGTGCCGAACGTGTTTCCGGTCAGCGCGATGAACAAGCTGTCGTTCATGGCCATCGGCGAGGTGTACTACCGGCTGGGCGGCACCTATTCCGGCAAGGTCATGAACCTGTCGCAGTTCTACCACATGCTCGACCTGGTCAGCGGGTGGAACAACGCTTACGGCCCAATGGGTTTCGCCCAGCACCAGTTCCTGGTTCCGCCGGACGCGATGGACGAATTCAAGGACATCATCCGCTGGATCCAGACCAGCGGCCACTACTCGGCGTTGAACGTGTTCAAACTGTTCGGCCCGGGCAACCGCGCGCCACTGAGCTTTCCGATGGCCGGGTGGAACGTGGCGATGGACTTCCCCAACAAGCCGGGGATCAACGAGTTCCTCAACGAACTCGACCGGCGCGTGCTGCAATTCGGTGGCCGGGTCTACACGGCCAAGGATTCCCGTGCCAGCGCCGAAACCTTTCACGCCATGTACCCGCGCATCGACGAGTGGATCGCGGTGCGCCGCAAGGTGGATCCCTCGGGGGTGTTCGCCTCGGACATGGCCCGACGTTTGGAGCTGTTGTAAATGGTGCTCGACGCTGTGGGTAACCCGCAGACCATCCTGCTGCTCGGCGGTACCTCGGAGATCGGGCTGGCCATCTGCGAGCGTTACCTGCAGAACGCGCACGCCCGGATCGTGCTGGCCGCCATGCCCGATGACCCGGGCCGTGACGCCGCCGTCGCCCAGATGAAGGCCGCGGGCGCGCGGTCGGTGGAGCTGATCGACTTCGAAGCCACCGACCCCGACAGCCACCCGAAAATGATCGAGGAGGCGTTCGCCCACGGCGACGTCGACGTGGCCATCGTCGCCTTCGGGATTCTCGGGGACGCCGAAGAGCTGTGGCAAGACCAGCGGAAGGCCGTGCTCGCCGCCGAAATCAATTACACCGCAGCGGTTTCGGTGGGGGTGCTGCTCGGCGAGAAGATGCGGGCCCAGGGCTTCGGCCAGATCATCGCGATGAGCTCGGCCGCGGGGGAACGGGTGCGGCGGTCCAACTTCGTCTACGGCTCCACCAAGGCGGGACTGGACGGCTTTTACCTCGGACTCGGAGAAGCCCTGCGCGAGTACGGGGTTCGCGTCCTGGTGATCCGCCCCGGCCAGGTCCGCACCCGGATGAGCGCGCACGTCAAGGAAGCGCCGCTGACCGTCGACAAGGAGTACGTCGCCAACCTCGCGGTCACCTCGGCCGCAAAGGGTAAGGAATTGGTTTGGGCGCCAGGAGCATTCCGGTACGTGATGATGGTGTTGCGACACATCCCGCGGCCCATCTTCCGCAAGCTGCCCATCTGATCATGCGTAACGCCCTGGCCAGCCTAGGCCAGATGTTCGTGGCGGTGGCGGTGGCCGTCGTCGTCGCCGTGGTCTCGCTGACCGCCATCTCCCGGGTGCAGTGGCCCGCCTTCCCGTCGTCCAACCAGCTGCACGCGCTCACCACGGTGGGACAGGTGGGCTGCCTGGCCGGTCTGGTCGCCGCGGGTTGGGCATGGCGACGGTGGCGCCGGCCCGCGCAGCTGGCCGGGCTGGTGTTCGTGTCGGCGTTCACCGTGGTGACCCTGGGCATGCCGCTGGGCGCGACCAAGCTGTACCTGTTCGGCATCTCCGTCGATCAGCAGTTCCGCACCGAGTACCTGACCCGGCTGGCCGACAGTCCGGCCCTGCGCGACATGACCTACATCGGGCTGCCGCCGTTCTACCCGCCGGGCTGGTTCTGGATCGGCGGGCGGGCCGCGGCGCTGAGCGGAACGCCGGCCTGGGAGGTGTACAAGCCCTGGGCCGTCACCTCGATCACCATCGCGGTCGCCGTCGCGCTGGTGCTGTGGTGGCGGATGATCCGGTTCGAGTACGCGCTGATCGTCACCACCGCGACGGCCGCGGCGACGCTCGCCTACGGTTCGCCCGAGCCGTACGCCGCGATGATCACCGTGCTGCTGCCGCCGGTGCTGGTGCTGACCTGGTCGGGGCTGCGTGCCGGCGAACGGCGGGATCTTCCCGAGCGTCACGCCAGCGTGACGCCGGACGCCGACGGCCACACTGGCGTGACGCTCGAGGCGGCGGCGGAGCCACAGGCGCGAAGCGGCTGGGCCGCCGTCATCGCCGCCGGCCTTTTCCTGGGTTTCACCGCGACGTGGTACACGCTGCTGTTCGGCTTCAGCGCCTTCACGTTCGGCGTGATGGGCCTGTGGGTGGCCGGGTCGCGCTGGCGGCAGGGCGGTTTCAGGGCGGCGCTAGAGCCGCTGCGCCGGCTGGCCGTCGTCGCGGTCATCGCGGCGGCTATCGCGAGCACCACCTGGCTGCCGTTCCTGTTCCGGGCGGTCGGCAGCCCGGTGAGCAACTCCGGCAGCGCCGCGCACTACCTGCCGGCCGACGGCGCCGTGCTGACCTTCCCGATGCTGCAGTTCTCCCTGCTGGGGGCGGTCTGCCTGCTGGGCGCGCTGTGGCTGGTCGTGCGCGCGAGGTCGTCGGTCCGGGCCGGCGCCCTGGCCATCGGCGTGCTGGCCGTTTACCTGTGGTCGCTGCTGTCGATGCTCACCACGCTGGCGCGCACCACGCTGCTGTCGTTCCGGTTGCAGCCCACCCTGACGGTGCTGCTGGTGGCCGCCGGGGCGTTCGGGTTCGTCGAGGCGACGCGGGCGCTGTCCGCGCGCGGCCGGGCCGTGCTCCCCCTGGCCGGCGCCGTCGGCCTGGCCGCGGCGATCGCTTTCAGCCAGGACATTCCCGACGTGCTTCGGCCCGACCTCACCGTCGCCTACACCGACACCGACGGCAACGGGCAGCGCGGCGACCGCAGGCCGCCGAGCTCGGAGAAGTTCTACCCCGACATCGACCACACCATCACGACCGTGACCGGCCGGCCGCGCGACCAGACCGTCGTGATGACCGCCGACTACAGCTTCCTGTCCTTCTATCCCTATTGGGGATTTCAGGGACTGACGTCGCACTACGCCAACCCGCTGGCGCAGTTCGACCTGCGGGCCGCCCAGATCAACAAGTGGTCCAAACTCAAGTCCGCCGACGAGCTCCTCCACGCGCTGGACACCTGCCCCTGGCCGCCGCCGACGGTGTTTCTGATGCGCCGCGGCGCAAACGGCAACTACACCCTGCGGCTCGCCGAGGACGTCTACCCCAACCAGCCCAACGTCCGTCGCTACACCGTCGACCTGCGGGCCGCGCTCTTCGAGAGCCCGCAGTTCGTCGTCCACAGCGCCGGCCCGTTCGTGGTGGCCATCCGCAAGCCCGGACCGAGCCGCTGATGAGCACCGACACCGTGCCTCAAAAGGGGCCGCCGGGCGTCGAAGAACTAGCATCTACCACCGTGACCGACACGGGAGCGAACCACCGGATCACTCGGTGGGTTGCAATCGTCGCCGGGCTGCTCGGGGCTTTGCTGGCCCTCGCCACCCCCCTGCTGCCGGTCAATCAGACCACCGCGCAGCTGAACTGGCCGCAAAACGGCACGTTCGCAAGCGTCGACGCCCCCCTGATCGGGTACGTGGCCACCGACCTCAACATCACCGTGCCTTGCCAGGCCGCCGCCGGGCTGGCCGGACCGCAGAACGCCGGCAAGACCGTGCTGTTGTCCACCGTGCCCAAGCAGGCGCCCAAGGCCGTCGACCGCGGGCTGCTCATCCAGCGCGCCAACGACTACCTGGTGGTGGTGGTGCGCAACGTCGCGGTCGTCACCGCCCCGCTCAGCCAGGTGCTCAGCCCGGCCTGCCAGCGGTTGACCTTCACCGCGCACGCCGAGAAGGTCACCGCCGAATTCGTCGGGCTGACCCAGGGCCCCAACACCGAGCACCCCGGCGCGCCGCTGCGCGGGGAGAAGAGCGGCTACGACTTCCGGCCCCAGATCGTCGGCGTCTTCACCGATCTCGCCGGGCCGACCCCGCCCGGCCTGAGCTTCTCGGCGACCGTCGACACCCGCTACAGCAGCAGCCCGACGCAGCTGAAGATGGCCGCGATGATCCTCGGGGTCGTCCTGACGGCCGCCGCGCTGGTCGCGCTGCATCTGCTCGACACCGCCGACGGCACCCGGCACCGCCGCTTCCTGCCGTCGCGCTGGTGGTCGGTCAGCGGGCTGGACGCGCTGGTCATCGCCGTTCTGGTGTGGTGGCAGTTCGTCGGTGCGAACACCTCCGACGACGGCTACATCCTGACCATGGCCCGGGTGTCCGAGCACGCCGGCTACATGGCCAACTACTACCGCTGGTTCGGCACGCCGGAGGCCCCCTTCGGCTGGTACTACGACCTGCTGGCGCTGTGGGCCCACGTCAGCACGGCCAGCATCTGGATGCGACTGCCCACCCTGGCCATGGCGCTGACGTGCTGGTGGGTGATCAGCCGGGAAGTGATGCCCCGCCTGGGCCACGCCGTCAAACGAAACCGCGGTGCGGCGTGGACGGCGGCCGGCATGTTCCTGGCGGTGTGGCTGCCGCTCAACAACGGCCTGCGCCCCGAGCCGATCATCGCGCTGGGCATCCTGCTCACCTGGTGCTCGGTGGAGCGCGCGGTGGCCACCAGCCGGCTGCTGCCGGTGGCGGTCGCCTGCATCATCGGCGCGCTGACCCTGTTCTCCGGGCCGACGGGCATCGCCTCCATCGGCGCCCTGCTGGTCGCGATCGGGCCGCTGCGCACCATCCTGCACCGCCGGTCCAAACGGTTCGGCGCGCTGCCCCTGGTGGCGCCGCTGCTCGCCGCGGTCACCGTCACCACCATCCTGATCTTCCGGGACCAGACGCTGGCCGGTGAGATTCAGGCCAGCATGCTCAAGCGCGCCGTCGGGCCCAGCCTGAGTTGGTTCGACGAGCACATCCGCTACGAGCGGTTGTTCATGGCCAGCCCCGACGGGTCGGTCGCGCGCCGCTTCGCCGTGCTGGCGCTGATCCTGGCGCTGGCGATCACCGTGGCAATGTCGTTGCGCAAGGGCCGAATTCCGGGCACGGCCGCCGGGCCCAGCCGCCGCATCGTCGGCATCACCATCATCTCGTTCATCGCGATGATGTTCACGCCCACCAAGTGGACCCATCACTTCGGGGTGTTCGCCGGGTTGGCCGGATCGCTGGGTGCGCTGGCCGCGGTCGCGGTGACCGCCGCGGCGATGCGGTCCCGGCGCAATCGCACCATGTTCGCCGCGGTGGTGCTGTTCCTGGCGGCGTTGTCGTTCGCGAGCGTCAACGGCTGGTGGTATGTGTCCAATTTCGGTGTGCCATGGTCGAATTCGTTCCCGGCGTGGCATTACGCCTTCGCCACCGCACTGCTCGGTCTGACCGTTCTGGTGCTGCTGGTGGCGGCGTGGTTCCATTTCGTTTCACCGAACAACGGGTCGTCCAAGACCCGCGCGACCGGAATCATCCAGTCCCCCTTGGCAATTGCGACATGGTTGCTGGTCGTGTTCGAGGTCGCGTCGCTGACCCTGGCGATGACCGACCAGTACCCCGCCTGGTCGGTGGGCCGCTCCAACCTGCAGGCTTTGGCCGGCAAGTCCTGCGGCCTGGCCGAGGACGTGCTGGTGGAACAGGATCCCAACGCCGGGGCGCTGGCGCCGGTGGGCGCCTCGGTGGGCGACGCGCTGGGAGCGGGCTTGTCGGAAGCCTTCACCCCCAACGGCATTCCCGCCGACGTCCGCGCCGACCCGGTGATGGAGCGTCCGGGCGACCGCAGCTTCATCAACGACGACAAGCTGGTCACCGGCGCCGAGGCCGGCACGGAAGGCGGCACCAACCCGGCGCCGGGAATCAACGGTTCGGTGGCCCAGCTGCCCTACAGCCTGGATCCCTCGCGCACGCCCGTCCTGGGCAGCTGGCGCCCCGGCATCCAGGTGCCCGCCCACCTGCGGTCGGGCTGGTACCGCCTGCCGGCCCGCGACAAGGCGGGGCCGCTGCTGGTGGTCAGCGCGGCCGGCCGCTTCGACCCCCGCGAGGTCCAGGTTCAGTGGGCCACCGACGAGGAGGCCGCCGGCGGACACCCCGGCGGGTCGTTCCAGTTCGCCGACGTCGGGGCCTCGCCGGCGTGGCGCAACTTGCGGTTGCCGCTGTCGGCCATCCCCAGTAACGCCACCCAGCTGCGGTTGGTCGCCGACGACGAGGACCTGGCGCCGCAGCACTGGATCGCGCTCACACCGCCGCGGATCCCGCAGCTGCGCACGCTGCAGGACGTGGTCGGATCCAAAGACCCGGTGTTCCTGGACTGGCTGGTCGGGCTGGCGTTCCCCTGCCAGCGGCCGTTCGGCCACCAGAACGGCGTCGACGAGACGCCGAAGTGGCGCATCCTTCCGGATCGCTTTGGCGCCGAAGCGAATTCGCCGGTGATGGACAACAACGGCGGCGGCCCGCTGGGGGTCACCGAGCTGCTGCTGAAGGCGACCACCATGGCCACCTATCTGAAGGACGACTGGTCGCGCGACTGGGGCTCGCTGCAACGGTTGACGCCGTATTACGCCGACGCCCAGCCCGCCCGGCTGCAGCTGGGGACGACCACGCGCAGCGGGCTGTGGAGTCCCGCGCCGCTGCGCAAGACGTAGGCACCGCGGACATGACGGCCACCCTGATGAGCATGGCCCGCGACGAGCGGGCCGAGCTGGCCGAATTCCTCGCCACCCTGACGCCACAACAGTGGGACGCGCCCAGCCTGTGCACGCGCTGGACCGTCAAAGACGTTGTCGCGCATATGATCAGCTACGAGGAGCTCGGCGCGCTGGGGCTGCTGAGGCGCTTCGCGAAGGGCTGGGTGGTCAGGGCCAACCAGGTCGGTGTCGACGAGTTCGCCGACCTGAGCCCCCAGCAGCTGCTCGACTTCCTGCGCGCCCATCTGGAACCGCGCGGGCTGACGGCGGGCTTCGGCGGCATGATCGCGCTCGTCGACGGCACGATTCACCACCAGGACATCCGCCGCGCGCTGGGCCGCCCGCGCACCGTGCCGGCCGATCGGCTCGAGCGGGTGCTCGGTCTGGTCCCCGGCAATCCCAGGCTCGGGGCCGGCCGCCGGATCCGCGGGCTGCACCTGCGCGCCACCGACATCGAGTGGGCGCACGGCCGCGGCCCCGAAGTGATCGGGCCCGGCGAGGCGCTCCTGATGGCGATGTCCGGCCGACCCGCGGCGCTCGCCGAGCTCGACGGCCCGGGCCTGGACACGCTGGCCGCCCGGCTGCCCCGGTGAACAGCCCGAAGACCCGCTGCGCGGCCCCGCGTCCTCAGCGGACATAGCGGCTTCGCTTACGATCGAGCCTCGTGCCCCACGACGATGATCGGCGATCCCAGCGGATCCCACGCTTGGTGGCCGTCGTCGCGGGGCTTGTCGGACTGCTGCTGTGCGCGCTGGTCCCGTTGCTCCCGGTGAAGCAGACCACCGCGACCGTGCTGTGGCCGCAGGGCACCGCCGACGGGCACGTCACCCAGGTCACCGCGGCCCTGGTGTCCGGCGCGCCGCGCGCGCTGGACATCTCCATCCCGTGCGCCGCGATCGCCACGCTGCCCGCCCGCGGCGGCCTGGTGGTCTCCACCCTGCCCGCGGGCGGGTTGGACGCCGGCAAGAACGGGCTGTTCGTCCGGGCCGACAAGGATCTGGTGGTGGTCGCCTTCCGCGACACCGTGGCCGTGGCGACGCCGCGCCCGGCGGTCACCGGCGGAGCCTGCAGCGTGCTGCACGTCTGGGCCGACGCGGGCAGCGCGGGGGCCGACTTCGTCGGCATCCCGGGCGCCTCCGGGATCCTGCCGTCGGAAAAGAAGCCCCAAGTCGGCGGCATCTTCACGGATCTGAAGGTGCCCGCCCAGCCGGGGCTGTCGGCCCGCATCGACATCGACACCCGGTTCATCACGGCCCCCACCGCCCTCAAGCAGCTCGCGATGGCCGGCGGGGCCCTGGCCGTCCTCACGGCCGTCGTCGCGTTGGCCGCGCTCGATCGCCGCAGTCGCGGCGGCGGCGCGCTGGTGAACTGGCGCTCGCCGATCGCTTGGCTTGCCCGCTACCGCCCGCGGGCCCGGTGGAATTCGTGGCGGCGCGTCGGGATCGCGACATGGATCGCCGACGCCGGGGTGATCGCGACGCTGCTGGTCTGGCACGTCATCGGCGCCACCTCCTCCGATGACGGCTACAACCTGACCATCGCCCGCGTCGCCCCGAAGGCCGGCTACATCGCCAACTACTACCGCTACTTCGGCACGACCGACGCGCCGTTCGACTGGTACCTCGGGGTGCTGGCCCGGCTGGCGTCGGTGAGCACCGCCGGCGTGTGGATGCGCCTGCCCGCCACGCTGGCCGGGATCGCCTGCTGGCTGATCATCAGCCACTGGATCCTGCGCAGGCTGGGCCCCGGCAGGGGCGGCCTCGCCGCGAATCGGGTGGCGGTGTTCACCGCGGGCGCGGTGTTCCTGGCCGCGTGGTTGCCGTTCAACAACGGGTTGCGGCCCGAGCCGCTGATCGCGCTCGGCGTGATCATCACCTGGATGCTGGTGGAGCGCGCGATCGCGCTGCAGCGCCTGGCCCCCGCCGCCGTCGCGATCTTCGTCGCGATGCTCACCGTGACGCTTGCGCCGCAGGGCCTGATCGCCGTCGCCGCGCTACTGACCGGCGCCCGGGCCATCGTCCAGATCATCCGGCGGCGCCGGGCCACCGACGGGCTGCTGGCTCCGGTCGCCGTGCTGGCGTCGTCGCTGTCCTTGATCACCATCGTGGTGTTCCGCAGTCAGACGCTGGCAGGAGTCGCGGAGTCGGCGCGCATCAAATACAAGGTCGGGCCGACGATCGCCTGGTACCAGGACTGGCTGCGCTACTACTTCCTCACGGTGGAGTCCAACCCCGACGGGTCGATGGCGCGCCGATTCGCCGTGCTGGTGCTGCTGCTGTGCATGTTCGGCATGCTGGTCACCCTGCTGCGCCGCGGCCGCATCCCGGGCGTGGCCAGCGGCCCGGCGTGGCGGTTGATCGGCACCACGGCGTTCGGCCTGCTGTTGTTGACTTTTACGCCGACGAAGTGGGCGGTCCAGTTCGGTGCGTTCGCCGGGCTGGCCGGGGCGCTGGGTGCGGTGACCGCCTTCGCCCTGGCCCGGATCGGCCTGCACAACCGCCGCAACCTGACGCTTTACGTGACCGCGCTGCTGTTCGTGCTGGCGGTCGCGACCTCCGGCGTCAACGGCTGGTTCTACGTCGGCAACTACGGGGTGCCCTGGTATGACATTCAGCCGGTCGTCGCCAGCCACCCGGTGACGTCGATGTTCCTGGCGCTGTCGATCGCGACCGGGCTGCTCGCCGCCTGGCAGCACTTCCGGATGGACTACGCCGGCCACACCGAGGTCAAGGACAACCGGCGCAACCGGGTTCTCGCGTCGACGCCGCTGCTGGTGCTGTCTCTTATACACA